>JASICF010000561.1 GCA_030044775.1 Candidatus Sulfotelmatobacter sp.
CCGCGCCGCATTTTTTGCAGTTTGCCCGCAAAGACTTGCCAAAACTCGCCGATCGTACCGAGGGTCACCTGTTCGAGCCGCTGGGATAGGGCGGGTGCTACGCGAGCTACGGCTACCGCAAAATCAAATCCTTCGCTCCGCTCAGGATGATTGCGGCGGGCTCAGACACCCGCCAAACGCAATCACTTTGCCAGTTCATATCCCGCGAAAAAGAAACTTAGCTCAAAGCGCGCGGTTTCTTCTGCGTCAGAGCCGTGAATGGCATTGTGCTCGATGCTCGACGCCCACTTCTTGCGAATTGTTCCTTCTTCCGCATTCGCCGGATTGGTTGCGCCCATGAGCTTGCGCAGGTCGGCAATCGCATTCTCTTTCTCGAGCGCAAGGGCAACGATCGGGCCGCTCGACATGAAATTGGTGAGCGAGTTATAGAACGGCCGGCTGGCATGCACGGCATAAAACTGCTCAGCCTGGGATTTCGATATTTCCAGCATCTTGATGGCGAGAATGCGGAAATTATTCTTTTCGAATTGTTCGATGATGTCGCCTACGGCATTCTTGGCGACGGCGTCTGGTTTGATGATGGTAAGAGTGCGTTGCAGAGTTTTCATTCAGTTATTAGTCCTCAGTCGTGAGTCCTTAGCCGTGAACGGCGGATTGCGACCCATGGTACCGAAAGTTGTCATTCCAAGCGCAGCGAGGAATCTGCTTGTTTCGCCTGGGTCTCTATACGTTAACCCCGATCGCAGCGGCGAGAGTTTCTCCAATTGCAGCCGGAGATTTTGCTACGCGAATGCCCGCAGCTTCCATCGCTTTGATCTTTTCAGCTGCCGTTCCCTTGCCGCCGGAAATAATCGCACCGGCGTGGCCCATGCGGCGACCGGGGGGCGCGGTTTGTCCGGCGATAAAGCCGACCACTGGCTTCTTCATTTGATTCTTTACGAAGTGCGCAGCCGTCTCTTCGGCGTCGCCGCCGATTTCTCCGATCATGATCACAGCCTCGGTTTCGGGATCGCGATTGAAGAGGTCGAGAGCGTCGACGAAAGTCGTGCCAATGATCGGATCGCCGCCGATGCCAATCGCAGTCGATTGCCCGATGCCGCGCTGCGTGAGTTGATGCACCGCCTCGTAAGTAAGCGTGCCGGAGCGCGAAACGATTCCGACGGAGCCTTCTTTGTGAATTGACGCCGGCATAATTCCAATCTTGCATTTTCCTGGCGAGATGATGCCGGGACAATTCGGGCCGATCAACCGCGAGCGGCGATCCTGCAAAAATTCCCAGGCCTTTACCATGTCGAGCGTAGGAATGCCTTCCGTGATGCAAACAATGAGGTCGAGCTCGGCATCGGCGGCTTCCATGATCGCATCGGCGGCAGACGGCGGTGGGACAAAGATCATCGTTGTGTCGGCGCCCGTTTTATTCGCCGCTTCCTGCACGGTATTGAAAACCGGCCAACCTTCGTGCGTCGTACCGCCTTTGCCAGGTGTGACTCCGCCGACGACTTGCGTTCCATAAGCCGCACAGGCTTTTGCGTGAAACGTCCCTTCGCGCCCGGTGAGGCCCTGTACAATTAGTCTTGTTTTCTTATTCACCAGAATTGCCATAAATAATTTCCAATCGAACTTCCCAGCTGCCCAAACGATCTGTCACTATTCGGGTTCTAATATTGCCGTTTTACCTCGCCGCAGCCACGACCTTATCCGCCGCATCTTTCATGGTGTCGCAGACCACGAAATTGAATCCCGATTCCAGCAGGATTTTCTTGCCCTCGTTGACGTTCGTGCCTTCAAGGCGCAGAACGACTGGGAGTTTGATGTTGGTTTTTTTCGCCGCTTCGACTACACCGGTCGCGAGCGTATCGACGCGCAAAATGCCGCCAAAAATGTTGATCAAGACCGCCTTGACATTTTTGTCACTCAAGAGAATTTCGAAGGCGTGCGCCACCTGTTCGGCGTTCGCACCACCGCCGACATCGAGAAAGTTCGCCGGCATCCCGCCTGCGTACTTAATGATGTCCATGGTCGCCATGGCTAAACCCGCACCGTTGACCATGCAGCCGACATTGCCATCGAGCTTGATGTAGTTGAGGCTGTATTTTGAGGCTTCGACTTCGAGCGGGTCCTCTTCCGTAATATCGCGCAGGTCGCGAATATCGGGATGGCGGAATAGTGCGTTGTCGTCGAACGTCAGTTTGGCGTCGAGTGCAAACAGGCGGCCATCGGTCGTTGTGATGAAGGGATTGATCTCGACCAGGGACGCGTCGCAGTCGAGAAAGGCCTTGTACAAATTGCTGAGAAACTGCACCGCCGGATTGATCTGTTGTGGCTTCAGACCCAATTTGAAAGCCATCTTGCGCGCCTGAAACGCCTCCAAACCCATGCCGGGATCGACGTGTTGCTTCAAAATGGCCTCGGGATTTTCGGCCGCGACTTGTTCAATCTCCATGCCACCCGCGGCGGAAGCCATGAAGACGGGCTTGCCCTCCGCGCGATCAACCAGAATGCCCAAATAAAGCTCTTTTTCAATTGGCAGCGTTTCTTCAATCAACAGGCGCCGCACCGTTCGGCCCTCCGGGCCGGTCTGGTGCGTGATTAGTTT
>JASICF010000562.1 GCA_030044775.1 Candidatus Sulfotelmatobacter sp.
CTTGACCCGCCCATCGAGTCGTCAACAGGTTTGTTGAAATCGTAGGTATAGTTGACGTCGGCACGAATTTCCGGCGTGAAAAACTTCGAATCGAAAGCCGCCTCTTTGGTTCGGGGGTTGCCATTAAGCCAGGTCCAATCCCAGTCGGAAAAAGGCGCGATCTTGATATTGGCCGGGGGAGGTGGAGCCGATGCGGAGGTTTGCCCGGCGGCGGAAATTGGCAGAGTTGGCGCTGGTGTCGCCGCAGCCGAGGCAACAACGGCAGCCGCAGCATCGCTGGTCCGCGCCGGATAATTGGGAACAGCGACGGCTGTGCTGGCGTTCGAGACAGCCTCGCTGATGCCGATTGGAGCCACGCCCAAAACGGGCGATGGCTTGGCGGCTGCTTTCTGTTGTTCAACCTCCGCGCGCAGGCGTTCGACCTCCTCCCGGAGGGCTTTTAGTTCGTTCCTTATTTCCTGTTGCTCGGATCGTTCAGCGGAAGAACCAGCGCTGGCGGAAGACGGCGATGTCACCAGGTTTTGAGCGCCGGCCCGCAGAACCAGCGCCGGGAAGAACAGCGAGAGTAATAAGACGTGAAGAGTCTTTCGCATGAATTTCGCCTCTGAGAAATGCAGCGTACAGCTCACGGACTTCGCCGTTGGCAGCAGAATCGCCCGCAAAATCATAGTTTTCTTCGTATCGAACTTTTCTAACCTTATGTTCGAGCTTGAATGGAATAGGCCGTCGCGCAGTGAATCGTTTACTCTCGCGTAGCAGCGCGATGAGAAACCGGACCAGAAACGCTTCTCCGAGAACGGAGATCGTTGTGAATGCAACCGACACCCACATCAACTCTGCTCCAAAAGCCCACGCATTTGCGCAAACATCCTAGTTAACCGCTTCGGACGTAAGAGTTATTTAAGGAACATCTAAAGATTTTGTAAGGATGCGAAGGTTCATCCCGAGCAAGTCTCGACTCGTCATCAAATAGAAGGAAAAGAAGTTAATGACCCTGGCGAACGAACCCAACAAGGTGGAAAAGTGTGGTCAATCAGTTGCACCGTGCCCTTCCTACTAGCGAATCCCGCGCAGGATTGAGGTCAACGAACTAAGATATAACGATGCCGCAGGCGCCGGAGACGCTCGAAATTGTGGAAACTCAGCCACCCATGCGGGAAGTGCGGCTGCTGGTGGTGCCTGACCCGTGGCTCGACAACTTCTTTCGCAATCTGAGTGAGCTATTTTCCGTTCGCCGGCCGACGGCAGAAGGCGGCGATGCCGCGGCGTTCTGGCCCGATGTGTTTGTGCCTGGCGGCCTTCCCTGGTGGCGGTTTTTACAATCCGGGGGTTATCACATCGCAGCCGTTTTCGCGATCTGGGCGGGTTCTCGCTTTCTTGCACTGCAACCCCAAGCTTTCCCAAAGCCAACCTTTACCCATGTCGACGTCGTGACTTACTCTCCGTCGGAATATCTACCGCCGATTGACACACGGCGTGCAAATCCGGTTCCCATGCAAAAAACCGACCCAGAGCTTTCCGCGCAGCCAATCATTTCTCTGCCGCCGGAAACCGCGAACCATTCGCAGACCTTAGTTACGCCTCCCAAAGTTAAACTACACCGCGACGTGCCTTTGCCCAATATCGTCGCATGGTCGGAGAAGCCACAGATTCCCATTGCTCCCGCTCCCGTGGTCCTTGCGTCAGAGACTTCGCGTCTCGCTCCCAAGATCAATCAGGCGGTGGTTGCGCCTCCGCCAGAGGTCGCGGATCGCATACCGCAGACAGAACAACAGCAAAGAACCCCGCAACTGGCGGTAATCGCGCCGCCACCGGAAATGACCGCCGATTCTTCGCGCCGCTTCGGCGATATCAACATCGCGCGCAGCACCGTGATTGCCCCGGCGCCCCAGCTCTCGCTGGATGCGCAGCGCGCCACTAGAACCGTATCGGCCTTGAGAGGACAATCGGCACGAGTCATCGCGCCGCCACCCTCCGCAAGTTTTGGGGCGAACACGCGAGCCGGAGCAAACATGATTGCGCTGAGCTTGCGTCCTTCAGTAACGGCTCCTGCCGAACCGGTTGCCGGCAATCGCCGCGGCGATTTCGCTACAACTTCCGCCGGCCATCATGGCGGTACGGGCGTCGTTGGCGGAACGAGCGGAGCCAAAGGTAGTCGAGACTCCGGCAGGGCGGCCAGTCAGGCGAGCAATCTGCCCTCAGGCCTTTATGTGGGCAAAGCTACGAATCCTTCGACGACAGTTTCCGGCGATCACCCGGCGGCAACCGCGAACACATATGCAGTAAATCCCAATCTGATCGCCGACCTTCGCCCACCTCGCATGCCGGCACGGCCATTGCATGCCGAGAGCGTGGTCAAGCTCTCCGACGAGGAGCGCGCCGTGTTCGGCGACCGCAAGTCTTATTCGCTCACCCTCAACATGCCGAACCTGAACTCCGCAGGCGGAAGCTGGATCATTCGCTTCGCGGCATTGCACGGTTCCGATTCGATCCGTTCCAATAGCCGGGCAGACGCTTCTGCTTACGCGGCCGCGTCATCGAACGAAGATCTCTCGG
>JASICF010000563.1 GCA_030044775.1 Candidatus Sulfotelmatobacter sp.
CGAGTGCGCGATCTTTTCGAGCAGGGCAAGAAGAACGCGCCTTGCATCATCTTCATTGATGAAATTGATGCGGTGGGGCGGCACCGTGGCGCCGGTCTAGGTGGCGGACACGATGAACGGGAGCAGACGCTGAATCAGTTATTGGTCGAAATGGACGGTTTCGAGTCGAACGAAGGCGTCATTCTGATGGCCGCGACGAACCGCCCTGATGTTCTCGATCCGGCTTTGTTACGGCCCGGGCGCTTCGACCGTCGAGTCGTTGTGAGCCGTCCTGACGTGCGCGGACGGGAAGAAATTCTCCGCGTGCATACGCGCAAGATTCCACTGGCGGAGGATGTCGATTTGTCCGTGTTGGCTCGTGGGACGCCAGGATTCTCCGGCGCCGACCTCGCGAATATGGTCAATGAAGCGGCATTGGCGGCGGCGCGGCAGAATCGCAAAGCGGTGCTGATGTATGACTTCGAAGTTGCTAAAGATAAAGTGTTGATGGGCGTGGAGCGCAAGTCGCTCATTCTTTCCGAGCAGGAAAAGAAAGTGACGGCTTACCACGAGGCCGGACACGCGCTGGTTGCGGCGAAGCTGCCGGGGTCCGATCCGGTACACAAGGTCACGATTATTCCGCGTGGCATGGCGCTGGGCGTGACCATGCAGTTGCCGATCGATGACCGGCACAATTACACTCGGGAATATCTGAAGACTGACCTGGCGATTCTGATGGGTGGCCGCTTGGCCGAGGAGATTTTCCTCAACCAGATGAGCACAGGCGCCGGCAACGACATCGAGCGCGCCACGGAAATGGCCCGCAAGATGGTCTGCGAGTGGGGCATGAGCGATCTTGGCCCGCTCACATTTGGAAAGAAGGAAGAGCAGATCTTCCTGGGACGCGAGATCAGCCAGCACCGCGATTACAGTGAAGACACGGCGATCAAGATCGACGCCGAAGTACGAAAGCTGGTCAACAACGGGTACGACACGGCGAAGAACATTCTTGAAAGCAACCGTGATGTCCTGCAGAAGATCGCGGCGGCATTGTTGGAGCGGGAAGTCCTCGATGCGTCGGAAGTAATGATGCTGGTCGAGGGAAAGGAATTGCCTCCGATGAAGTCTCCTTCGAAACCGGACGACGGCGTGCAGCAGGTACTGAAACCGGAGCCAGGACGACCTGGCATTGCGAAAGGCGGGGAGAGTCCGGCGAGAGCGTAAACCAGGTCCTGGATTCACAAAAATGAAGGGCGGCCGATCTGGCCGCCCTTTTTTCCGCTACATGCGGAGGGAGCACTCTACCCGTTCACGATTTTCATCATGTGATCCGGATACCTCTGTCCGGCGGCAACTCCAGCCGGGAAGATTTCTTCGATGCGCTGGAGATCCGCTGAGTTCAGCTTCACGTCCAGAGCGGCGACGTTATCCTGCAGATATGTGCGCCGTTTTGTGCCGGGAATTGGAACGATGTTTTTATCCTGCGCTAGCACCCAGGCGAGTGCGAGTTGCGATGGTTTGCAACCCTTTTCTTTGGCGATCTCTTCGATTCCGCGCACCAGATCAAGATTCTTTCTGAAATTCTCGCCTTGAAATCGCGGAGAATGCCGGCGATAGTCATCTTCAGGAAAGTCTTCCACCGTCCGGAATTGCCCCGTTAGAAAACCCCGACCGAGCGGACTGTACGCCACAAAGCCGATGCCAAGTTCGCGGCAGGTGGAAAGAATCTCCTCTTCCGGTTCACGGCTCCAAAGCGAATATTCCGTTTGCAGCGCGGTGATGGGATGAACCTTCGCGGCTCGCCGCAAGGTTTTAGGCGAAGCTTCGGAAAGCCCGATGTGCCGAATCTTTCCTTCCTGCACAAGCTGGGTCATAGCCCCAACCGTTTCTTCGATTGGAGTATTCGGGTCGACTCGATGCTGATAATAGAGGTCGATGGTCTCCACTCCCAGCCGCCGCAAACTGGATTCGCACGATTTGCGGATATAATCCGGTTTTCCATTGACGCCGCGGGCGTTGGGATTCGCCGGATCGCGCACAATGCCGAACTTGGTTGCGAGCACCACTTTTTCGCGCTTGCCTTTGATAGCGCGGCCTACGAGTTCTTCATTCTTGTAGGGGCCGTAGACGTCAGCTGTGTCGAGAAAATTAATACCCAGTTCAAGCGCGCGACCAATGGTGGCGATGGATTCATCGTCATCGCGCCCGCCATAAAACTCCGACATACCCATGCAGCCCAGCCCAATCGCAGAGACTTTTAGACCGCTGCGGCCCAGTTCACGAGATTCCATGATGCCTCCTGGCAGATAAACGACCTAATCCAATACCCTGCTTCTTCTTACTACAGATGCGCGATCCTCAACGTCAGATGGAAGGAATTCCTGAGTCGTCGACGGCGCTAGAGATCTCTAATCTGGGATGAAATGGTTGAGCTAGAAAAAAAACAGACCGGAAAAATATGAGCCAGATTCCTCCGTGGTTCGAGCGCAAATTCGATTTTTCTTTTCCGGCCGAGTTGTATCCGAACATTTGTGCGCGGCTGCGTGGGACTCCGGTCCGGCTGGAGGACGTGTTGAACGGGCGCGCCCACAAAACACTGACCGTCAAACCGCAGCAAAAATGGTCGGCGCAGGAGCATGTCGGGCACTTGCTCGATCTGGAACCACTATGGCTGGCGCGCGTAGAAGACTACGTGAAGGGCAGTAGCGTTCTCTCCGTTGCTGACCTGCAGAATCGAAAGACTGACGCGGCAAACTACAATTCGCGGCAGCTCGAAGAAATTTTGACCCAATTTCGTGCCGCGCGAAATCGGCTGCTTGAGCGAATCGAAGAAATAGACGCAGCTGTGTTCGCCCGTTCGATTCCGCACCCTCGCTTGAAGGTGCCGATGCGGCTCGTGGATCACTTATTTTTCGTCGCCGAGCACGATGATCATCACCTGGCGAAGACCTGGGAGTTACTGAACTCCAATGGACTATCTGATTAAGCGGTCACCGCGATGAGCGGTTTTATGCGGGGTATAACTTCGCCAATCTGCGCCGCCGGCACTTGCGCCGACCTGAGAGCGGCGACAAGTCTTGAAGCATCTTCGGCTGCCAGGGAAATCAGCAGACCTCCAGCCGTTTGCGGATCGAAAAGCAAGGCCTTGACTTCCTCGTCGATGGGCTTCTCATAGCCAACCACGCATTCGGCAAAATCCCGATTGTTATGCAAGCCCCCGGGTACATATCCAGCGTGTATGCATTCCATGGCCCCGGGAAGAATGGCGATTTGGCTGGACCGGAAGCGCAAGGAGACATCCGAGGCCATCGCCATTTCGCGGGCGTGCCCGATCAGGCCGAAACCGGTGATGTCCGTCACGGCATGAACCCGCAGATTCGCCTGCTCAAGAATCTCCGCTGCTTGCCTGTTGAGAGTGGTCATTGAACGGACCGCAGCATCAATCCAAGCTGCTTCGGCCCTCTCTTTTTTTATCGCGGTTGAAATCACTCCCGTGCCAAGCGCCTTCGTGAGAATCAGTGCGTCGCCCGGTTTAGCCCTTGCATTGGTGAGAATTTTTTTCGGATTTACCATGCCGGTGACGGCGTAGCCAAATTTCGTTTCCTCATCCCGAATGCTGTGCCCGCCAATGACGGTGCATCCCGCCTCGATCATTTTCGATAACCCGCCGGCGAGGATGCGCTCGAGGATTTCGAGATCGGCTTTGTCAGGAAAGCAAACCAGAGCGAGCGCAGTCAGTGGCTTTCCGCCCATGGCATAAACATCGCTGAGCGAATTTGTGGCTGCAATCTGACCAAACGTGTAGGGATCGTCGACGATTGGCGTGAAAAAGTCGACCGTTTGCACCAGCGCCTGATCGGGCGCGATTCGATACACTCCGGCGTCGTCGGCGTGGTCGAAGCCGACTAGAACGTTCGGGTCATGCTGCCGGGCTAATTTCCCAAGCACCTTGTCCAGCGCCGCCGGACTCAGCTTGGAAGCTCAACCCGCAGCTTTCACCGACTCCGTCAGGCGGAATGGCTTGGCGTCAGCCATGGACTCATTGTAACGGGTGCATGAGGTGACAACGAGGAATAGGACCCTTACAGTGCACCCAACCACTTGACCGGCAAGTAAGCCGCGAGCGAGTTCGCCAACCGCTCGTCTGCAGTGATCATTTGCGATCTCGATTGGACAGCCAGCGCCACGTAGAGGCAGTCATAAACGCTGCGATCGTGTGCGAATGCGATTTGCAAAGCGTCCGTCATTAGATCAAGAGAAGGCACGGTGGGGAAATTCTGATCTTTCATTTCGACCGCGATCTGTTGCGCGACCGTGCGGAGCCAGCGCCCTTGACGCGATCCTTTCCAGAGAACATTGCTGACCTCGGCCCAAAAAATATCTGGGACGAGAAAGTCGACCTCTCCCTTCGCATACTGCTGTAGAAGACGCAAGGATTCAGCGGCCAAAGGCTCACTCGCCGCCGGTAAGGTCCATTTCAGGGCTACGCTCGCGTCGAGCACCAATCGATTCAACGCTCACGGTCCTCTTGGACCATTAGCTCGGAAGTTGGGAGCGATTCGCGAGTGTCCGATTTATGAGAGCGGAATTTCTCCATCTGCCGGTAAAAGTGCTCGCGCCGCTTCAGTTCGGCCGCCGTCGGGATGTCTCGTTCCAGAAGTGATATCACCTCAGCGGCGATTGATTTCCGGTGTTCTCGCGCACGCCGCCGCAACCCACGGTAGAGTTCATCCGGCACATTTTCGACGTAAAGTGTTGGCATTGGGTAGTCCTAGGGAAAGTATATCATAACCATATGGATTAGCCCGTGCGATCGATAATTGCGGTTTTGGTGTCGAATCGGGTCTATTTAAAAGTAACGTCCGTTACCTGGATGTCGGGGTACTGGCGGTTCCACTGTGCGGAAATAGACTCAAAGGTCAACCGAAACTGCTGGCTCTGCCCGGGGCCGAGGGGCGAGGCGACCAGGTCGACCGCCTCGGGATAGGGGCCGCTGGTTTTCAGCACTTGCAGCGGAACTTCTTCGCGCTGCGCCAGTTGCCCCAGGTCGTCTTTGAATGTGACCTCGACCATGGCCCGCGTGACGGTGTTGGCACCGGTGTTGGTAACCGTGCCATCGACGTAGTTAACCGTGGCGCCGACAAAATTTTCGGCGGCGCTCATTTTGAAATCAGAGAGCTTGAGGTTGGCAGCGTAAGGGGGTGGACCCAAGCTTTTCTTTGGGGGTGTGCGCAGAAGAAAAGCTACGGCCCCGACAACCACGATCACGGCAACAATCGCGATGACAATGGTTTTCCGGCTGGAATCGGGTTCTTCGGCTACCGGACTTGGCTGGATCAAGCCGCCCATGCAAGAAGATTGTACCGGAGTTCAGTTGCTAGTCTTGAGATAAGCTGCGACGAAAAGCAGGCCAAACACTAAATCAACACAGCCCAGCCCCAGATCGCCCGGCGTAAGCCGGTGCTGTAGGTAAAGCACGACAAAGGTCGCTCCTCCGCCAAATTTCTCGATCATGGAAGGAATCATCATCGGCCGAAGCCGGATCGGATCGCGCGCGATAACAAAGAACACGATCTGAAAAGCCAGCCCCACCGCTGCGAAACCATAGTAAAAACCTGGATGCGTGATCGGCGGAGGATCCTGGCGGCCTATGACATCGAAAAGAAAATAAAGCGGAGCCAGCACGAGTACACCCCAGATGCCGGCGATTAGAAAAGTGATCTTTGCGAATTTCATGTTGCCAAATGTGAGGAACTAACCCACCCGCAAAATACCCCGATTATTCTCGCGCCGCCAACAGTCTGGCGGCATTGTCGTGATACACCTGTTTCAACGTGGAGTCGGGCAATCCGAACCCGTTTAAGTACCAGTGGTAATCGAACTGGTCTATTTCGTAAAAATGCTCGTCGAGCGTCTCGAGAATCCGGAACGTAACCTGGTACATGGCTTTGTCGAACCCCATGTCAGTGCCGTATAGAAGACGGTCTGCATATTTCGCGTAAAACTGCGACGCGGCTCTGGGAGTGGCTCCAGTTTCCGCGTAGCGCGCCGAGATATCGGCCCAAAGATTGGGGCTGCTTTCGAGCAACGCTCCCAGCCGAGCCAGGTCGTAGTCGAGATTCGCCAGATGGCACGCTATGAAAGTCGTGTGCGGATGCCTCTTCGTCGTGCGTTCCAGAATCTCGACCATGCCGGGTAGGCTCACAATATTAGGCTGATTATCGAGCCTCCACGAATAAGCATTCATAAGCCCGTCGTTGGTCCGGTCCATTCTTTGGTACATCCAGATCGGATCGGCAACATGCAAACTGAAAGGCAGCTTCAGTTCCGCGCACGCTTCGAATACGGGATCCATGCGCGGGTCGTCGGGGTGCATTCCCGTTGTCTTCGACTTGCCGGAGCGGAGTCCTTGTCCCTTGTCGTGAATCTCTCCTACGCCTCGCGCCCCGGCTTGCCGGCACCGTTTCAATTCTTTTACGACCGAGGAGGCGAATCCGGTCTGATTGTAGCCCGTGAAATCGAGGCCACACCACATCTCGAAACGGTCACCATGGGGAGCGTATTGTTCGTAGATTCCGTCGAACTCGGTACCGGTCGCCATGGTGAGGATTATTGTCTTCTGAATCCCCACTTCATCCATGTTCTTGACCCATTCGGCGAGCTGATCCGAAGTTTTGGCGTAGGGATGCGAGTGCATATCGATGGCGGAGAACTTGGCCTTCGCAACTTCAGTGACGGGAATCTTGTAGATCGACTGAGGACGATAGTCCTTCAACAAGAGCGTTTCGGGGGTTTGTTGGTGCGGCTTACTCGGGACGTGCGAGGTGGTCCGCGCCATCGAGTGTTGCACTTCAAGAGCTAAAGCTGCGGAAGGCATTACGGCTGCCAGACCGGCCGCACCAGAGGTTTTCACAAAAGATCGTCGATTCATGGACCTCTACAATCTGGAATTTCACAATCCGACTAATGTCAGATCAGAGCCGAGATTAGTTCAAAACCTCAGTACAAGCGCAGCCGGGAGCTATTCTCCTCCAACCGTGAGTCCTTCAATTCTCAGCGTCGGAGAGGCGACCGATCCTCGAAATTCCAGATCGTTCGCGATCTCGGAAATGTTGAAAAACATTTCCTTCAGGTTTCCCGCTACCGTGATTTCTTCCACGGGATATGCGAATTCTCCGCCTGAAATCCACATGCCTGAAGCACCGCGCGAATAGTCGCCCGTTACCAGATTTGCGCCATGGCCGAGAAATTCCGTGACGTACAAACCTTCTTTGACATCGCTAACTAATTGTTTCGGAGTCCGAGAACCTGGCTGTAGGTAATAATTGCCGGGACCGATGCCTGGGGTTCCAGCGAGACCGCGGGAAGCATTGCCGGTTGTGGCAAGTCCCAGCTTCTTCGCCGTGTACGTATTCAGTAAGTAGGATTTCAACACCCCATTTTCGATGACCACCGTTCGCCGGGTCGGCACGCCTTCGCCATCGAAGGGGCTGGTACCGAAGCCGCCGGGGATAGTACCGTCGTCTATGATTCTGACATTTTCAGCAGCGATTTTTTGCCCTAACTTGCCTGCGAGAAACGACGCGCCGCGGTAAACGGAATCACCATTTATGCCTTCAAAGATGTGCTCAAGAATCGACGTAGCGACCATGGGATCGAAAATCACTGGGACGTGCGCGGTTTTCACCTTTCGGGCGCCCAGCCGCCGCAACGTGCGCTCGGCGGCAACTCTGCCCACTTCCTCGGGAGATTCGAGCTTAGTGAGAGTTCGCGCCACCGAAAACCAGTAGTCGCGCTGCATGGAACCGTCGTCACCCTCAGCGATGGGAACCGCGGCCATCGAGCAATACGAGCGGCGATATTCGCCGATGAAACCGTTGGAGTTGGCAAGAACCTTGTGGCCGGTGGCGGCGTCGAACGATCCACCTTCGGAGTTCTTGATGCGAGGATCGAAATCGAGAGCGGCCTTTTCGGTGCGCCGCGCGTAGTCGATGCGCTGCGGACCAGGTAGCGAATAGACGTCTTCGTGATAGAGATCGAGATCGCCTGAGAGCTGGCCGAGCTGCGACGCTTCTGGAATGCCCGAGAAAGGATCCTCGGATGTGATCTTTGCCAGCTCGAGTGCAGATTTCAACATACGGTCGAGGCTGTCGCGGGAAAAATCGCTGGAGTGTGTATTGGCTGCGCGCTGGCCACGAAATACGCGCACCCCAATTGAGCGCGCCCCGGATTCTTTCAGGGTCTCGACCTGGCCGAGGCGCACCAACGTAGAGAATTCATCGCCCTCACGCACGACACATTCGGCGGCAGTGGCGCCGCCATTCATGGCGCGGCACACGATGTCTTGCGCGAGCCCTCGCAGATCGGCATTGACCTGCGTCTTCGGAGGTTCGAGTTCAGCAAAAGCCATAAAATTCACTATCCCCAATGATTGCGATTTTCTCGTGCGCACGGTCTTATACCATAGCAAAAGTAGCTGGTCGCCGCGTCCACCGGGGTGCTGCTTTTGGCCGCCAGTGGTAGCGAAAAAAAAACAAAATGCCACCCACGGTTCGCGAAGCCACCGAAGCTGACGTCCCCGCCCTGGCGGCCATTCGTTCCAGAGAATGGCAGACCGAAGACTACTGGAATGTCCGCATTTTCTCCTATCTTTTTGGAGATAGCTCGCCCAGACGTTTGCTGTCTGGCCGCACCGCATTCGTAGCGGCCGAAAATTCCACGATTCTCGGATTTGTAGCCGGCCATCTCACCAACCGTTTCGACTGTCACGGAGAGCTCGAATGGATTAACGTCATTCCAGAAAAGCGGGGCCAGGGAATCGTCGGCCAGTTGATTGAACGGATGGCCGCCTGGTTTGTTGGGCAAAACGCCGTTCGTATCTGCATCGACCCGGACGAACCAGCCCGATCTCTGTGCGCAAAATTTGGAGCCACTTCCTTAAACCGCCACTGGATGGTTTGGGAAGACTCGCGGCAGATGCTCGCGCGCGCGACCGAGATCAATCGTAAAAATCTCGGCGCATAAAGCAAGATTGGCTCTATTGCATGTATCCGCCGGTATCTTTTCTGGCAGTTCCGCCGACGGTTAGTCGGTCCACCTTAATCGTCGGAATGCCGACTCCTACCGGGACGGCCTGACCATCTTTGCCGCACGTCCCAACGCCTTCGTCGAGCTTCAAATCGTTGCCCACCATCGACACGCGTGTCAACACGTCTGGGCCGTTGCCGATCAAAGTGGCGCCTTTAATCGGAGCGGTGATCTGGCCGCTCTCGATCATGTAGGCTTCGGAGGCTCCGAAAACGAATTTGCCGTTCGTGATGTCGACCTGGCCGCCGCCGAAGTTCACGGCGTAAATTCCGCGCTTCACGGAGCGAATAATGTCCTCAGGATTGTCCTGGCCGGCAAGCATGTACGTGTTGGTCATGCGCGGCATGGGGATATGTTCGTAGCTCTCACGGCGTCCATTGCCCGTGTCAGCAATGCCCATGAGCCGCGATGATAGCTTGTCGCTCAAATATCCCTTCAGAATTCCCTTTTCGATGAGCACCGTTTCCTGGGTCGGGGCGCCTTCATCATCGACGTTCAGCGAGCCTCGACGCCACGGCATCGTACCGTTGTCGACGACGGTGCAGCCTTCGCTGGCCACTCGTTTGCCGATCAACCCAGCGAATGCTGAAGTTTTCTTGCGGTTGAAGTCTGCTTCCAGGCCGTGACCGACTGCTTCGTGTAACAGGACCCCCGGCCATCCCGGGCCTAGCACAACTTCCATTTCTCCCGCCGGAGCCTCGCGGGCATCGAGTTGCAAAATCGCCTGTCGTGCCGCCTCCTTCGCGAAAAACTCCGGAGTTTTTTCGCCGAAGAAAAAGTCGAGCGCAACGCGCCCTCCACCACCGGAGCCGCCGCGGGCCGAATTACCTTGCGTTTTCGCTATGCAGGAAACGTTCATACGAGCCAGCGGCTGCGAATCCTCGGCGAGGGTTCCATCGGACGCGACTACTAAAATATTGCGCAATTCGTCCGAATAACTGGCTCGGACCTCCTGAATGCTTGGATCGTAGGCCCGCGCGGCCTTGTCGGCGCGCATCACCAAGTCAACTTTCGCTGAGATCTCGGCATCGACCGAGGGCAGCGTTAAAGGATAAAGGCTCCGCGCCGCAGTCTTCTGGAAACCGGCAACCGGCGTTTTCGCGGGAGCGCTCGCGATGAGAGCCGCAGTGCGGGCCGCATGAAGAATTCGCGAGGCTGAAAGATCGTCTGTGTAAGCGTAGCCGGTACGCTCGCCTGAGACCACGCGGACGCCGCAGCCAGCGGAGATGCCCTGCGAGGCCGATTTCACCATCGACTCGTCCATCGAAAGCGAAGTCGAGGAGAGATATTCGAAATAAAGATCGGCGTAGTCTCCGCCGGCGGAAAGAGCCGCGGCCAGGTAACGTTCGAGATCGTTCTCGGTGACCCCGTAGTGGTCGAAGAAGAATCTTTGCTTTTCAGAGGAAGACTGTTTTTCCAAAAGTTTCACCTGTAGGTATAGATGCCGCCGCAGAGAAGGCAGACTCAGTTGTGCGAATTGAGTATTATCCCACGCGACAGGTAGGGCCGGCATGAAAACATCCACAGCCGCCGTCTAACTATGGTCACTTGTCACAGACTGCCAGGGAGGGTTACCTCGACACTCGTGGCAGCGATCGCCATGGTGTCGCCAGAGAATCTAGCCCGCGCGGTCGAGGATTTCCTGACTGGAGCGGCAACCGCCGTGGTCCTGGAAAACGGCGTGGTCGCATTCGACATGGCGCAGTCGAAGTACACAATCTCAGGCGAATGCAATCGCTGCCTTCTGCATATTTGGTCCGCGGAGCGCAATGTCGTGCGGCGCGTAGTGGATGCGGAGATGAAAAACGGCGCTCTGCGCCTCGCCGTGCAGCGGTTAGGCCAGGCGAAGGCTTCGAAGTTAGAGATTTGCCGTGAGCGCGACCGCCGATCCGCTTCCGCGCGGCGGAGCGCCCGTGCGAGCTATGAGCAAAAACTAAGAAGAATGCTCGAACGGCATTTCCCCGATTTCAAGATCGCGCAATTAACCGGCAGCGTCGATCTGGAAAAGTCCTTCGGCCCCGTCTATACACGCGGCTTGGTCCGGCAGGGACGCACGGCATTTGCCGTGTTCGGCGTAAATGCCTCTGAAACGCAAGCATCAATCGATGCAACACTGACATTCGCAATCTTGTGGCTCGATGTCTGCCGCAGCAAGCAGGCCGCGAATGTGTTGGTGGAAGGGCTGAAGTTATTTGTTCCAGCGGGAAGGTCGGCACTGGTTCGCGAACGCATGGCGAACTTGAATCGCGATGCAGCCAAGTGGTCATTATACGAATTGAATGAAAGAGTCGATGCGCTGGTGAAAATAGACTGTGCAGATCGGGGAAATGTCGCTACCCGTCTGGTGCATGCGACCGATGAAGCCGCGGCGCGGCAGCACTTTGCGGAATCGATCGCCAAAGTTCGTCAGATTCTGCCAAACTGCGAAGTCGCCGTGCTCTCTGCCGCGGAGATTGGGTTCCGCTGGCGGGGGCTGGAGTTCGCTCGCGCGCGGCTGGGGTGTAGTCCACAGTCGTTCTGCAGGACTGAAGAAATCGTATATGGAGTTGGCGCGGACGAGCGGGTATTAGAGACTCGAAATGAAGCCGCTTTCGTTGCCCTCGCCCATTCGCTCCGCGATGTGCGTCACCCTTACGGGCCGCGCCAGCATCCGCTGTGGCGTCTGCGCCCTGAAAGATGGCTCGAGTCGCTGGTAGCCGCCGATGTAAGCATGATCGACGAGCGGTTGCAGCCTGCCTGCTGTTATTCACAG
>JASICF010000564.1 GCA_030044775.1 Candidatus Sulfotelmatobacter sp.
ACTTACTTCAAGAATGCGCCCATTGGTGGCTGTCGTGTATCTTGAGTTGCTTAGACGACGCGAGGCGTTTTTCTTTGCCGCCTTTTTCATGCTTGAACGGTAGCACCGTAGCCTGTGTTGCCGGAAGGTAAATCATTGGAGGATGGTGCCGACGGCCAAGGATGTCGTCAGTTGGCGATAAATCCCGATTACACTCAAAATGCTACCGGCGGAATTTTGAGTGTAATCGCCTGTCTTGATAAACCAGGCGAATATACTGAAGCGGGGGCGGCCCATGAAGCGAAAAATGCCCAAAGATATTGACGAATACCTTGAGCGCCACTCAAGCGAAGATCAGCGACTTCTCCGGCAGATGCGGGCCACGATCCATAAGGCCGCGCCCGAAGCCGCAGAGAAAATCAGCTATGGCATTCCGACTTTCTACCTAAACGGGAATCTTGTACACTTCGCAGCGTTTGCACATCACATCGGCTTTTACCCTACGGCTTCGGGAATCGCTGGCTTCAAGAAGCAGTTGGCCCCATTCGGATCGTCCAAGGGTGCGGTGCAGTTTCCGAAAGACAAGCGGCTTCCGCTCACGTTGGTGACGAAGATTGTGAAATTCCGCGTGAAAGAGAATCTGCACAAATAGCGCAGCTTAAGACTTGCCGCCGCACAGCCCTTTACGGCGAACAATTATTGAAAAATCCCGATTACACTCAAAATGGCCCGGCCCGGGGTTTTGACTGATAACGCAATGATTGCGTCAGATAACCGCGCCCGGAGAGATTCGAACTTGAGGCTCTTTACCGGCGTGAGCGAAGCGGGAGCCCGCAGCCGAAATCCCGAAGCGCAGCGAAGGATCTCCAAAGCGGTAACGTGTGGGAACTATGGTGCGCCCGGAGAGATTCGAACTCCCGACCTATTGCTCCGGAGGCAATCGCTCTATCCATCTGAGCTACGGGCGCATCCCGGAGTTTTCAGTTTACATGGGGAAGTTACGGCCTATCAACGTGTCGATAAAGCAGAAAGACACTGCCAGAACGAAGGCACGCCGGACTCTTTCGGAGCTGCGGGCAATGGTTGAATCGATGCGAGTACGATTCTGTGCGCGTCCGTAGGAACCTACCACCGTCCGCGCCCGCCCCCATGCCGGTCCCCACCCCGGCCTCCACGGTCCCGTCCGCCGCCGGCATGCTCGGTCTTGGGGCGCGCTTCGTTCACGTTCAGTGTTCGGCCACCCACTTGCGAACCATTCAAAGCTGTAATAGCTTTTTCGCCGTCTTCGTTGTTGGTCATTTCGACGAAGCCGAATCCACGCGAGCGGCCGGTATCCCGGTCTGTCATGATGCTGACTCGATCCACCGGACCAAAGGGCTCGAACAGTTGCCGGAGCTCGTCCTCAGATGTGTTGAAACTCAGGTTGCCTACAAAAATGTTTTTCAAACGAGTACCCCTGCATTGAGCTGTCGAAGTGCGAGCTCGGCGCGGACTGGCAGGTCGGTGATGCCCTTCCTGAAATCAGGACGAAGCTGGCGAACAGTCAAATGCGGGCAGAAGTATAGCAGGTTTGCGTAATGCAGCTGTCAAAATCACTCTGCGACAGACCCGCACCAACGACGGGGATGCGGATCGGGCGGCGGGCTTCGTTTTCGTGTGTCTGCCCGATGGACGGCGGCATCGGAAATTGTGTGGCCGAGGTCAATCCGTTAAAAAAGTACGCGAGACTTAAGAGCTGGCCTCAGTCAGCACTTGTCCACCTTCCAGTATCCTTCGCGTTGGTAGCCGACTCGCAGCAGGCGATTCTTAGGATCGTGCCGCTTGCCGCATCGCGGACAGATCAAATAACGGCTCCACGCTGTGCCCTGCCGGTCGTAATCTTCCGCAACCGCAAATGTCGTTCCGCAACTGCACGGAACCAGGAACATGCGCGGTGGCTCGCGATCATTTAACTTTTCGGATTGGCTAGCGCGCTTCACTTTCTTCGGGAACTTCCTTTGCGCTTTTCTTGCGCTTATTGCCCTGCAGAATCTTTTTCCGCAGGCGAAGGGATTTCGGTGTGATCTCCACGAACTCGTCATCGGCAATAAACTCAATTGCCTGTTCCAGATTCAGCTGGCGAAACGGTACCAGGCGAATGGCTTCGTCGGCGGTGGAGGCGCGCATGTTGGTGAGTTTCTTCTCGCGCACGGCATTTACATCGAGATCATCTTCTTTTGCGTTTTCGCCGATAACCATCCCTTCATAGAGATCGACGCCGGGGCCGACAAAAAGCTCTCCGCGCTCCTGCAGTCCCCATAACGCGTAGGCAGTGGAAACGCCAGGCCGGTCGGCGATCAGCGCGCCGGTAAGCCGATGCGGAATTTCTCCCTGCCATTCGGTATATCCGTCAAACAACGAGTTCATCACGATCGTCCCGCGCGTGTCCGTAAGCAACTGGCTGCGCAGGCCAATCAGCCCGCGGCTGGGCACTCGAAACTCGACGCGAACGCGCCCGTAACCATGATTGTGCATGTTCACAACTTCGGCTTTGCGCGAGCCGAGTTGTTCCATTACCACGCCAACAAACTCCTCCGGCACGTCGACCGTAAGGTGCTCGACCGGTTCCATGAGCTTGCCATCCACGCGTTTGGTAACGATCTCCGGCTTGCCGACCATCAGTTCGTAGCCTTCGCGCCGCATCATTTCAATTGTGATCGAAAGTTGCAGCTCGCCGCGTCCAAGCACTTTGAAAGAATCGGTGGTTCCCATTTCCTCGACGCGAAGCGAGACATTGGTTAGCAACTCTTTTTCCAACCGTTCGCGCAGGTTTCGTGAAGTTACATACGTTCCTTCGCGCCCGGCAAACGGTGAGGTGTTAACGGTAAAAGTCATTGCAATCGTTGGCTCATCGATCACGATAGGAGGCAGCGGAGCGGGATTTTCCACGTCCGTGATGGTTTCGCCGATGGTGATGCCTTCCACGCCGGCAACTGCAACGATGTCGCCTAACGTCGTTTCCGTAATATCCGTCCGCTTCAGACCGGAAAAAGAAAATAATTTCGTGATCTTGGTTTTTTGTAGCGATCCGTCGCGTTTGGCAATGGCAACATCCTCTCCGGTGTGCATCGCTCCGTTGAAAACACGGGCAATCGCCAGCCGGCCGAGATAATCGCTGTAATCGAGATTCGCCACCAGAATCTGCAACGGCCCGCCAGGATCGCCCTGGGGCAAGGGAATCGTCCTCAAGATCGCGTCAAACAACGGCCGAAGATTTTCGCCGCCGGTCTTTGCATCCGTGGATGCTGTTCCCGCCTTTGCGTTCGTATACAAGACCGGAAAATCGAGCTGGTCTTCTTTCGCGTCGAGGTCGATAAACAAATCGTAGATCTCGTTCAATACTTCCTGCGCTCGGGCATCCGGCCGGTCGATTTTGTTGATGACAACGATTGGCGGCAGCTTGGCTTCCAGGGCCTTGCCCAGCACATAGCGAGTCTGTGGCAAAGGGCCTTCGCTCGCATCGACCAGCAGCATTACTCCATCGACCATTTTCAGCGCCCGTTCGACCTCGCCGCCAAAATCGCTGTGTCCGGGCGTGTCGACGATGTTGATCTTTACGTCGTGATAAAAAATTGCTGTGTTCTTCGCGAGAATGGTGATGCCGCGCTCGCGCTCGAGCTCGTTCGAATCCATAACCCGCTCGGCGACAGCCTCGTTCGCCCGGAATGTCCCACTCTGCTTGAGCATGGCGTCGACGAGCGTAGTCTTGCCGTGGTCAACGTGCGCGATAATAGCGATATTGCGGATGCTTGCGGTCAAAGGCAGAGTTCTCCCTTGCGGTTGTCTCCTACCACTTTACTATGTGCTTGAAGAAGGATGGGCGAGCAAATGCGAGGCCCGCGTTTCTAACTGGCTGGGCCCGGATGAACGTTTAAGAGGCAGAAGGTCAAGCTAGCCAGCCACCGTTTTCTCTTCTTGGATCGGCTTTCCCGCCAGCCGCGCCTCGGCTTGCTTTACCGCACGCTGCGCCGCAAGGATGCCTTCGTTGGTCGTCGAAACTGGCCCTTCGCAATCGGTATTTGCGAAGAACACCCGGTCCATCGGTTCCCGCGTCAGCGGCTGAATCTCGGTATAGAGCCTGGGGGTCGACATATACATCGGATGTCCGCGTCGATAGATGTGGACTTCGATCGGATCGACATTCGTTTCCGGTAACAGCTTTTGAAAATCAGCGAGAACATTTGCCGCGATTTTGCGGCAGCCGGGTTCTGTCAGAAGATAACCGCGATCGTCCTCTTTCATCGGCGTGTAACAAGTAATAATGTTGAACTTCTGCCGATAGCCCGGCTGCTTCCGCACGACCCAATCGGCAACAATGAAATCGGTAAAGGTATTTCCACCCGGGCACCACGTATCATAGCCGCCGTTGAAAACCGGTTTGTCGAAAATCAGATTGACCACCGGGTACGGTACATAGCGAATCTGCTTCATTGCATCACTTTGCTTATCCGGCAAGCCTTCGACAATGCGCCGCGTAATGAACTTCGGCGTCGCCATGATCACTGTTTTGGCGGAAACGGTCTTCAGTTCTGCATTGTGCATGTACGTGACCTGAACTTCCTGCTTTCCAGGAACCACGGCCACGATCGTCGCATCCGTCAGCATGCGGTCTTTATATTTGGGCTGCAGAATCTCGGCTAGTTTCTTTGTGATCGCTCCCAAGCCTCCTGGCCAAGTATACCGATCGTCGCGGCGACTTTCGCCATCCATTTCTTGCAGAGAGTAAATTCCGATCGCGGCCGCCGTATCGTGGCTCGCAGCGCCCCAATTCGAAGGGCCGAAGTTGTCCCACCATTCCTTTAACTCGCCGGGATATGCCTTCAGGAAATCGGAAAACGGCAGCGCAAAAAGCTCGCGCGCTCGTTTCTCGACGTCGATGGCCATCATCTCCTTCTTGAACTTTTTGAATCCTTCGCGAACCGAAGACGAATAGGGCAACTTGTTGAGGCCCTCGCCCCATGTATCCAGTACCAATTCGCCGCGAATAATGCTCGCATCCGAATTGTTAATCGGAAGCGGTGGCAAACCGATTTCTTGTGCGAAATGGTAGGTGTATTCGTCTCTCGTTAGGAATGCCGAGCCTGTGCCGTAAACATTCCCCTCGTATTCCATTTCGTAGGCATTGCCGCCCCAATGCGGTTCTTTTTCCAGCAGAAGAAAATCGTGATGCTGCAGTCGGTAAGCCGCTGCCAATCCGCTCACTCCGCCACCGACGATCACCACATCATGCCGTGCCGAAGCTGGTGGGCGGGAAAAAGATTCGCTGCCCTTGTCTCGCACCTGATGGCAAACCTGATTGTGCTCACCCTCAACCTCAGCCGCTGGATCATGGGACGAGGCCTGCGCCGACAACAACGACAGATCGAGTGGACATCCCGCCGTCACCGCACCTGCAACCACGAACTTGATGAAATCTCTGCGATTAGAACTCATAAGATCTGGCCCTCCGCGGCAGTTGTGATTTCAGCCCCGACATCTGCTTGTCCTTCCCCATGCATTCGCAAGCGATACCACAGCACGATCGCAACCAGAGAAAACACAAAGACAATTGCCGAGACCGCGTTGATTTCCGGCGTGATGCCGCGCCGCAGTCTTCCCCAGATTTCCAAAGGCAGCGTGTTGTCGCGGCCGATCAGAAAGAAGCTTACGGCGATCTCGTCCATCGAAAGGGTGAAGATCAGCAGCGCCGCGCCGACGATCGGCAATTTCAAATTCGGTACTGTGATTCGCCAGAATGTCTGCCAATAGTTGGCGCCGAGATCGAGCGAAGCCTCTTCTTGCGAGCGGTCAAGTTTCTGTAAGCCGGCGAACACTTCGGTCGTGGCGACCGAGATCAAAGCCGTTCCGTGTCCTAGGATTATGGTTGCCAAGCTGAGCTTGGCGCCAATCAGATTGAACAGCATGAGCAGCGAAAGCCCCGTGATGATTCCGGGCAGAATTAGCGGCAGAAGCACAAGTCGCCGAAATAAAACTTTGCCAGGGAACTGCGCGCGATCCAGAGCCAAGGCCGCGGGGATGCCGAATGCCAGTGAAATTGCCATTGCCGCCGCAGCGACCTGCAAGCTGTTCAACACCGAATCCCACATCGGTCCGTCGGCAAACAGCGTGCGATACCAGTCGAGTGTCAGATGATGCGGAGGAAACCCGCCCACACCTTCGCGATTGAAAGAGTAAAGAATCAGAACAGCGATTGGCAGATATAGGAAAGC
>JASICF010000073.1 GCA_030044775.1 Candidatus Sulfotelmatobacter sp.
GAGGCGCGGATCGGCCTAAAAAAACCAGATTTTACAATCGCCCCAACTTCGGGAATGGTTCGGCGTGAATCTTATCTTGCGGCGATGTTCGCCAATGACGCCAAAGAGGCGACCGAACTATCTTCCCCAGCGATTCATGCTCGCGCTATTTATCGAAATGCGAGACGGGATGACATTCTTAAGGCTACGAATATCCCATGGGCTATCGGGACGGGCACGGCCTACACGACATTACCGGCAAACACTTCGAATTTCCTTGTTCTGTTCATTCTTACCTTAGAGAACAAATTGATTTGCCGAACAATGGCGGATATCGCGATACCAATCGCGGGAGGAAACGGCAAAATTCCTCAACCGCTCGACTACGAATTAAAAGAGCAGATTGCGAGCGTGGAAATTCAGCTTCTAAGCGAAGCCGAATGTCTCTACCGGGTCACTCTCGAATTCCGCCACCCACAGCTAAATTTCTTGCCGCAACTTGAGGGATTTGTCGAACTGTAGCGAGCCGCGCAGAAGACTACTTGGTTCCAGGTCGAGTTTCTCTGCGGCCAAAGCCGGGATGTTTTTTTAAGCCCTCTCTGGTCCGGATGGAAGGGCGCCTTTTCAAAACTGTGCCGCAAATCCAGCGTGACGAAAATGTAATCTTGGCGTCATGCTGCCGTCCCCCTCTTAAAAGTACATTGGCAGCCTTGGTGTATTTACTGTCGGCGCCAAGTCCTGTTCGAGCTCGTGGAACAGGATGAAAACCGCACGACGTCCTTCTATTAACGTTGCCAGACGAAAAAAACCTAAGGAGGAGAACTGCATGTCCCGCAAAGGGTATCGAAATAACTCTCGAAAAAAGCATCGGACCCGCCGTCTGCGTCCGCTAGCCGGACTGGTGGCGGCAGGGCTTGGCGTTCCCGCGCTCGCCGCTGCTCAATCCCTGTATTACCCGACTTACGAGGTCGGCCCACAGACGAACGGCTCGTGGGTTGTCAGTGATGGTGCGATCATCAACCCGGCAGGAACACAAGTCAATCTTGGCATCCAGGTCCGCGCGAAGGCTATCGCACTGAATCCCAATCTCAAAACCCACACCGCCGCCGTGCTCACGATGGGTACGTACTCTTCCAACGGTAACGGAGCGGTCGAAGTATTCGACACCCAGACCGGAGTTGTCCTACAGAACTACACTCCTGCAGGCGGCAACGATCCGAGCGGCAGCTATAGCGGAATAGCCTATTCTGCCGACGGCACTCAGATCGTGTTCAGCCAGGATGACAGCTATGTCACCGTCGCGAACGTCAACGCACAGGGCTTCCTGTCAGATGTCGCCCAGATCAGCGTGCCACCGCTGCAGCCTGTCGATCCCTTCATCGCGTGCTTTCCGAACAGCCCACCGGGATCCTATTTCGTACCTTGCGGCACGTTCTACAGTCCGAGTACATCATATCCCGGCGGCGTCGCCATCGCACCGAATGGTCAAAGCGCTTACGCCCTGCTGAACCAGAACGATACGTTGGCCCAGATCAACCTCAGCACCCTGGAGCAAGGTACACAGATCCGGGTCGGCAACGCTCCGCACAGCGTCGTGATCAACGCTGCCGGCACGACCGCCTACGTCAGCAACGAGGGCGGGCGAATCGCAACAGAGGCGGACTTTCAGATCTGGTCTGCCGGCACCGAAATGGTCGCCGACCCGTTTGTTGGCGCCACGATCACCGGTACCGTTTCTGTGGTCGATCTGGCCTCGATGACGGTCGCCGCCACTATCCCGACCGGTTTACACCCGACCGGAATGGCGCTCTACGGAAGTCACCTGTTGGTCGCGAACACTTACAGTGACACCATCTCGGTTATCGACACGAACACTAATACCGTGGCGTACACAATCAATCTCGGGCTGCCGATCGGAATACCGGGCTCAGGCGAGGCAGCTTACGGCGCTGCGCCGAACTCAATTGCGGTCAATGCCAAGGCAGGCGTCGCCTACGTCGCGCTTTACAACGCCAACGCGATCGCGGTGGTCAGCCTTGCCAAAGGCGCGACCAGTCCCGTGCTAGGCATGATCCCGGTGGCTTACGCGCCCGCTTCGGTTGTGCTGGATGCGTCAGCTAACGCGCTCCTCGTTGCCAACGATAAGGGCATCGGCACCCGTGATTCGTTCGAGTGCGACTGGGGCGTCTGCGGCTACAACACGCACCAGGATAACGGCACCGTCAGCATCGTCCCCATACCCAACAGCGAAACCTTGGCGACGATGACCCAAGACGTTTACGAGTACAACCACTGGAATCGAATCGAGAATATCGAATCTGCCTCCGGTGGCAGCCCGAGCACGCCCCCAACGGCGATCCCGGCAAAAATTGGCGATCCATCGTTCATCAAGCACGTGTTCGTGATCGTCCGTGAAAACCGCACGTATGATCAGATCCTGGGTGACGTGGCTGCCGGCAATGGCGATGCCTCGCTGGCAGTGTTCGGCGACGGCTCCGCAGCCGGGGGTACGCCAGTCACTCCCAACATGCACAACATTGTTACCCGCTTCCCACTCTTGGATAACTTCTACGACCCAAGCCGCCAGTCGGCGGACGGTCATCAATGGATTCAGGAGGGCATGGCACCCTACGCCGACGACATTCAGTCGCCGGACTGGGTACGCAGCTATCCGGGCGGAAACGCCGGTGACGCGCTCGCTTATCAGAGCAAAGGCTTCGTATTCTCGGAAGCGGCGGCCTCCGGTCTCTCAGTGAAAATGTACGGGGAATATGTTGAGGGCGATTCGTTCCTGCAGCCGAACGGTTCGACTCAGGAGCCAAGTTGGAGCCAATTCTACGCCGACTCGCAGTGCTACGAAGGAGGGCCTGATTGTGGACCTCCTGGAACGACGGGCGAGACGACGCTCTACTATCAGAACACGGTCCAGGCAGAGTCCTCCATCCCGGCCGTGTATCAGCACCTGATCACCAACTTCCCGCAATTCGATCTGGGCATCCCCGATCAGTTCCGCGTCGATATTTGGGTTCAGGATTTCAACAACGACGTCGCGAACAATACGGTGCCGTCGCTCGAAGAGCTGTGGGTCATGTGCGACCACACCGGTGGTCCCCCGGTCGGGCAGGCCGAACAAGCCGATAACGACTTGGCCGTTGGGCGCATCATTGACTACATCAGCCACAGCCCGATATGGTCCACCTCGGCGATCTTCATTGAGGAAGACGACGCGCAGAACGGCGTTGACCACGTCGATGGGCACCGCAGCCCGGGCTATGTCGTCAGTCCATACGCCGTGCAGTACGGCCCCACGGACAACACCTATTACTCGCAGGTCAACATGACTCGGACGATCGAGCAAATCCTCGGTCTCCCGCCCATGAACCAGTACGACCTTGTCGCTTCACCGATGAGGACGGACTTTACCAACACGCCAGCGCCGGATAACTTCCTGCCGTGGTCGCACCTGCCGAATCAAATCCCGCTGACCGAGGGCGTATCGGGCAGCATCTACAAACCCGGGGACAGCAAGAAGGTCAGGGCGCTCAGGGCGGCTTGGCTCCAGAAGAAGGCGCAAATCTTCGCCGGCAAACTGGCCAAGCCCGACGCCGAAGACCCCGACACCGTAAACCATCTCAACTGGTATGAGGCCACCGGATTTACTCGGCCCTATCCCGGCGAAAGCACGGTTCGTCCGCCGAGCGAATTCAACAACCCTGCACCCACAAAAGTTGATGACGACGATTAAAAACACGTGGTTGCGATCAACGACCCTCTTCCCGACCGGTGAGAGGGTTATTTGTTTACTTCAAACACAAATCGCAAAGGTCAGTTTGGCACGCGCAATCTTTCAGCACAGATGTCTCTGCTGACGGAAACCGCCGCGACCATTCCTTTATGTTGAGTAGTGGCGTGAGGTACTTTACGCTGCGCGGGAAATTGGCATGTGCAGCGTGACTCTCGTGCCTTGTCCGGGACGGCTAGAGATTTCTGCTTTTCCGCCGTGCAGCACCATGATGCTCTGCACGATCGCCAGGCCCAGGCCGGTGCCGCCCGAAGCTTTCGAACGCGAGGAATCGACGCGATAGAAACGGTCGAACACTCTGGGCAGCGCTTCGGCCGGAATACCGACTCCACTATCGGCAACTTCAATCCGGATCGCGGCGGCTTCGGCATCCGCTACCAATGTCACTAATCCACCGGCCGGGGTGTGCGCGACGGCATTCGAGACAAGGTTTCCCACGGCACGTTGAATGAGGGTACGGTCCATATCACCGACGATGGGCTCGTCCCCGAGAGAAGTAGTCAGGACAATTCCGTTCTCGGCCGCCGAGGCCTCATAATATTCGCGAACTCCATTCAGCAATTGCCCCACATCTACAGGCTCCCGGCGCAAGTGAGTTAATGGACTCTCGGCGCGGGCAAGAAATAAAAGATCGGCAATGAGTTCCGACAACCGCACTGCTTCTTCGAGACAAGACCCGATTACCTCGCGATATTCTTCGGACCTTCGCACGCGGGCGAGAGCGACCTCCGCTTCGCCGCGAATGTTATTGACCGGCGTGCGAAGATCGTGGGCGATATCGGCGGAAAAGCGTGAGATTCTTTCGAAGGATTCTTCCAGACGGTCCAACATCTGGTTGAAGGTCGCCGCCAGCATCGCCAGTTCAAAGGGATATCCCTCCGTCCTGATGCGCTCTCGCAAATTGGTCGAGGTGATGTGGCGGGCCGTCGTCGCCATTTCTTCCACCGGACGAATACCGCGGCGCGCGATTTCGTATCCGATAAAAGGAAACAGCACCGAACTTGCCGTAAAGAGAAACCAGAACCAGAAGCGGTAGCGTGCCAGCAACTCTTCCTTCTGGGAGACGTCAATCGCGATCTGAATTGTGTCGGTTGCGGTCGGAGGCGACCCAACCGCCACAGTCGCGCTGATGGCGCGAAACGTTTGCCCATCGGATCCGTTCATCCGAACCGCGCGTTCCGATAAAGCACTCGATGGGAACTTGAATTTAGACAAGTCCAACTGCCCGGCCATGCCAGGAGTCATCAGCAGAACCTGATTTCGCGCATCCAGCAGCCGAACATAAAAGTGCTCGTACTTTCGGGCAGCCGATTCCAGCTCAATTTCCTCGTGCAGCCCATCCCAATCGTCGGGACGCTCGCGCAGCATGGTTCGGATCACATTCACCTTGTCGGCAAGAAACAGGTCCGTACTTTTCTCCAATTCCGAGCTAAGCACGAAATAGAGACTTGCAGTCGCGGCGAATACCAGGAATAAGCCGGCTAGTGCATATCCGGCGGTCAAGCGGAACGCAAGAGAGGGCCCGCACCGTGAAAAGGAGGCAAGGCTAATTCTCCAATTCAAGGACATAGCCCGCGCCGCGCACCGTGCGGATGAGTTTGAGGGGAAAGGGATCGTCGACTTTGCTACGCAACCGGCGCACGTTTACGTCGACCACATTTGTGTCGCTGTCGAAATTCATGTCCCACACCGACTCCGCAATCAGCGTGCGCGACAGGACCTCGCCGGCGCGCCGCGCGAGGAGTGACAGGAGAAGAAATTCTTTGGTCGTGAGATCCAGTCGCTGGCCGGCGCGCATAGCCCGATGCCGCAAAACGTCGATTTCCAGATCGGCCATGCGGAGAGTTTCTTGCGGACGCGGAGCGGCCCGCCGCAAGAGTGAGCGGATGCGAGCCAGCAATTCGGAAAAAGCGAACGGTTTTACCATGTAATCGTCCGCTCCGAGGTCGAACCCCCGCACCCGCTCGTGCACGGCGTCACGCGCGGTCAGAATAAGCACGAGCGCCTGACGATTCTTTTCGCGCAATCGCGACAGAACTTGCCACCCAT
>JASICF010000565.1 GCA_030044775.1 Candidatus Sulfotelmatobacter sp.
TGATCATGACCGGCATGGGAGACGATGGCGCCGAAGGTCTGCGGGAGATGAAAGAGGCCGGCGCGGTCACGATTGCGCAGGACGAGGCCAGCTGCGTGGTGTTCGGCATGCCCAAAGAGGCGATCGAGCGCGGAGCGGTCGACGTGGTGATGCCGCTGGAGCAGATTGCGCGTGCCGTTCTCAGCGTGCGCGCGAAACACTGCGCGGCCTCAGGCTAAGGTCCTTGTTATTTGGGGTCGAGACGAGAAAACCGTAGGTCGTGAGCCAGTGCCTGGCTCAGAAGCGATCCAGCGGGCTTACTGCCGCCAGCCGAGATACTCCTCGCGTCCCATGAAAATCTCATGCAGCTTGTGGAAGATGCGCTGCTTCAAGGTTGCGGGTTGCGACGGCGACGCCTGGCCAGCTTCATCCTGTGTTTTCAGATTCTTTTCGGGAGCGGGCGCTGCACCTGCGGCCATAAAAATCTCCTTTATCAATCCATTGCGGCTGTGATTTCGCGGAATTAAGGAAAGCTGCGCGAAAAAATCTCCCCGAAAGGGTTCCGGAAAATCCCTCCGGCAGCGACTGAATTCTAAGAGGATTCTTAGGCAGGAAGCAGATCACCAACGTCATAGCACCGACGGGCTGCCAAGGCGCTATTTTCCCGCCTGGTTGCGGGATTCATGATCCGGGCTTGATCTCGGCGGCCTTGCCGTCGTCGTAGCTCACGACTAAGGCCTTGCCTCCGTTGGGATAGTGAACCGTCTTCTCGTCGGAAGAACCGCCCGCATCCGGCACTCCCATTCCTACCGCGAAGACCGCTTGCAGTTCGTTCATTCCCGGTTTCACCTGGTGCTGCGTGATGGCCTGCCAGACGTCTGGAGACCAGTGCTTGTACAGTTCGCGCGGATCTTCGATGTAAAACATTTCATCCGAATAAATCTTGTACGTCCCATCCTCGTTTTCGAATCCGACAGGCACAGCGTAATCCTTCCCGTCCTTGTCGAAGACGGCAACCACTTGCTTGCGGCCGCCGGGAGCGGACACCGCGATCACATCTTTTATATCGAGCCGCTCGATCGGCTCCAGCAATCCCATGTCGTGGGTGAAATCGACCTTCTTTACTACTGGCACATACCGGTAAAATGTATAGCGGTACCCTTCCTTCACCCACACCGGCTGTTGAGTCAACTGCTGCGCCGACTTCAAATCGTAGGGATAAAGCTTTTTCGGCTGGACGTAATAATCGGGATTCGAATAGCCCGCATTCTTCGCCTGCTGCCGCTGCTGCGCCGCCAGGTAGTCTTCATGCCGCTGATAAAGGATATAGCCCGCGCGCGCGCCCGCCACCATCAGTGCAAGTGCCAGCGCCAACTGAATCCGCCTCTTTGCCTGTTCGCTTACCATGAGCAAACTCTATCAGAAGAAGCCCCGATAAATTGGGAATCGATGCATGGTCGACGATCGGCCGAGCCAGCGATCGGGTCGAACGATTGAATTCCGAGTGGACCGGGCAGCATCGAATGATTGCGCTACACTGATTGAGGCTTGGCGATTCAGGCTTGAGGTCGAACTCAGCCGCCGCAGCAAAGTCAATTGCAGATATTCGCCACAATAAGGATAAGGAATGCCAATCGTTACTGAACAAGACGTTTTGAACGCGCTGAGAAGCTGCTACGATCCCGAAATCCCGGTCAACATCGTCGATCTCGGTCTTATTTATGGGGTGAATTTCTCGCCGGCGGAGGACGAAAAACAGGACGTAACCGTCAACATGACCCTCACGGCGCAAGGATGCCCGGAGCATATCAACATCAGCGCGCAGGTGAAATCACGGCTCGAGCAGTTGCCGGGCATTCGCAATGCGAGCGTGAACGTAGTTTGGACGCCCGCGTGGACTCCCGAGCGCCTTAGCCCCGACGCCCGTAAACAGCTCGGAATCGAATGAAAGAGAATTCCGCTTTCTAGACTCCGAATTCGCCCCAATCCAGCGAACTTTGACTGGCGATCCGGCGGCCGGCCCGCTCGGCCATTTCCATCACTTTCATACCCCGATCAAAATAATCCGGCAGTGACCTGCGTACCCGGTCGAATTTCTCCGGATATTCTGAAGCCAGTACCGCCAGCCCAACCCCGGTTGCCAGTACCCCGGCGGCATACCTGCTCTTCAAAAATAAAACCGTCGCCGCACCAATGGAGCCAGCCACGACCGCTTTCTTCCACGCTTCCATATATCTCCTGCGAAATTTCATTGCCATTTTACTCCCGAAGTATTTAATCAGCCCTATTTCCGATGCCGGTTCCGCGCGCGATGTTGTCGCCGGGACCTGTTGCGTAAAACTTCCTGCTTGACAGCCCGGTGTCGGTTCGGTAGCATTACCAAACCGACCGACCGGTCGGTTTTTGCAGCCATTCTTACCGATTCAGAAGGAGTTTCCCTGTGGCCACCATTTTCTATGAGCACGACGCCAATCCCAGTGCCCTGAAGGGCAAAACCATCGCCATTTTGGGCTACGGCAGCCAGGGACACGCCCAGGCGCAGAACCTGCGCGACAGCGGCTTCAAGGTGATTGTCGGCCTCGAACCGGACCGCCCGAGCGCGCAGCAGGCGCGGGCCGACGGCATGGTGGTCGTGGCTCCCGATGAGGCCGCCAAGCGCGCCGATTGGATCCATGTGCTCACGCCGGATGAGACCCAAGCCACAGTGTACGAAAAATACATCCAGCCGTACCTGCATCCGGGAAAAATTCTGGGCTTCTCGCACGGCTTCAGCATTCATTTCAAAACCATCGTTCCTCCCACTGACGTCGACGTTGTGATGATCGCTCCCAAGTCCCCGGGGCATCTGCTGCGGCGTGTGTACGCCGAAGGACGCGGCGTTCCCTCCTTGCTCGCGATTCAGCAGGATGCCAGCGGCCGGGCGCACGAATTGGCTTTGGCCTACGCGCACGGCATTGGCTCGACTCGCGCCGGCGTGCTGCAAACCACCTTTAAAGAAGAAACCGAAAGCGACCTGTTTGGCGAGCAGGCCGTGCTGTGCGGCGGATTGACTTCGCTCATTAAGAAAGGATTCGAGACGCTGGTCGAAGCAGGATACGCGCCAGAAATTGCATATTTCGAATGCCTGCACGAGATGAAGCTGATCGTCGATCTGATTTACGAAGGCGGCCTGGGCCGCATGCGTTATTCGATTTCGAACACGGCCGAGTATGGCGACCTGACTCGCGGGGAAAAAGTCGTCGGCGATGAGACGCGTGCGGCAATGAAGAAAATCCTGGCCGATATTCAGGATGGATCGTTCGCTCGCGAATGGGTCAAAGAGAACAAAGACGGCGGATACAACTTCGCAGCCATGCGAGAGAGCGAGCAGCGGCACCCGATCGAGATTATCGGGGCGCAGTTGCGGGGCATGATGAGCTGGTTGCCGGGCCAGGCGAAGAAGCCCGAGGCTGCAAAAGCAATCGAGAACCCGAAACCGGCGGATTCGCAGGCGTCGATTGGACAGGCGGTAAATGCTTAAGGGCGCCGAAATCGTTTTGCAGTGCATGCGAGCGGAAGGGGTCGATCTGGTTTTCGGCTACCCCGGCGGCGCGATCATGCCCTTGTACGACGCGCTCGATGGCAGCGGCGTGCGGCATGTGCTCACTCGCCACGAGCAGGGGGCGGTTTTTGCCGCCGAAGGGTACGCCCGCGTGACCGGCAAGGTCGGCGTTGCTATGGCGACAAGCGGGCCAGGCGCGACGAATCTTGTAACCGGAATCGCCGACGCCAAGATGGATTCGGTTCCGCTGGTCTGCATCACTGGCCAGGTTCGAACGGCGATGATCGGCACCGACGCGTTCCAGGAGACCGACGTTTTCGGCGTGACTCTCTCGCTGACGAAATGGAGCCGGTTAGTACGCACGATCGATGAAATTCCTGAAGTGATTGCGGAAGGATTTCATTGGGCGCGGAGCGGACGGCCAGGACCGGTCGTGATCGATATCCCGACCGACATTCTGAAGGCTAAAAAAGAACTCTCCGGCCCTGCGAAATTTGCTCCTCATGCGCGACCATGCGAAGCCCACGCCGACGGAGCCTTCAGCGATACGATTGTCGCTTTGCTGCAGCGGTCATCGCGGCCCGTTGCCTTAGTGGGCGCGGGTGCGAAGCTTTCGGGAGCGGTTTCGGAACTGCGCCAACTTCTGGATCATTTGAATATTCCTACGTTCGCGACCGTGCATGGGCTCGGCGCCGTGCCTCCGGAATCTCCTTATTACCTGGGCATGGTCGGCATGCACGGCACGCGGGCGGCAAACACCGCTCTGCATGAAACCGATCTGTTGCTCGTTTTTGGAGCGCGGCTGGATGACCGCGTCACCGGCGATCCCACGCGGTTTGCGCCTCACGCGAAGATCGTCCATTTCGAAATCGATCCTGCGCAACTGGATCGGGTTCGCGCCTGCGAAGTTCCCGTGATCGGCAATCTCGCCGATACGATTCCAGCTTTCTACGCGGAACTGAAGCATGCCTCCCTGCCCGATTGGAGCGCGTGGCGCGCCGTTGCCTGCGCGGCCGACCGCGCCGAACCGGACCCACGCGGCCTGGCGCAGCCAACAATGCGCTTTCTGGACGAGCTCTTCGGCCGCTTGCCGGAGGACAGCGTGGTCATCGCCGATGTCGGCCAGCACCAGATGTGGGCGGCGCAACGCTATCGGTCATCTTCTCCGCGAGGATTCATCACCTCTGGCGGGCTGGGGGCAATGGGCTTTGCTCTGCCGGCTGCGGTCGGCGTGCAGTTGGCGAAGCCGCAAACTTGCGTGCTTTGCGTTTCCGGCGACGGCGGGTTCCAGATGAACATCCAGGAACTGGCCACGGTTCATCGTCTCGGGCTGCCGATAAAAATGGTGATTGTGGATAACAAATATCTGGGCATGGTGCGGCAGTGGCAGCAGCTTTTTTACGAGCGTAACTATGCCGAGACCGATTTAAGCGACAACCCGGATTTCGTGGAGATCGCCAAGGCTTACAAGATCCATGGCTGCCGGCTCAACGAAACGGCGATGGAGGAGTTTCCGGTGTCGGCGAACACGGAAGATTTGATCGAAAGTTTCCTTAACTCGCCGGAGCCGGAGTTGCTCGTGTTTGATTGCCATCCCGAAGCGAACGTCTACCCGATGGTTCCGGCGGGCGCTGCGCTTTCCGAGATGGTGTTTGAAGACAAATAGAAAAGCTTGGGTGATTGTGTGATCGGGCGATTTTGCGATTGAAAACCAAAACACTAGCTGGTTCCGATGAGGCAATCACTCAATCGCCAACTTTGCTTGGGAGAACGGACATGCAAGTTTTTTACATTCGCTATCGCAATTCGCAGGGCACGCTGATGCGCATTCTCAACGCAGTTTCCCGCCGGGGACTCGATCTCAGCACCGTGCACGCCGAGTATTCCGGGCAGGACCACGTTGCCACCATGCTGCTCGATGTAACTCAAAAGCAAATCGGGCAGCTGTATCGGGAGTGGTACGCGATTGTGGATGTAACCGAGGTCCGCTCGACGGCTGCGCGCGGGCATGAAGACGCAGCGTGGGCGCATCATCCGCCGGCTTCAGAGAGCGTCGCTCAGCAGGCGGCGCGCGCGGCATTGGCATAGCTATTTGGCGAAAATCCGTTTTGGTTGTGAATGTGTCAGCAGCATGAACGCTCCCTGGGTAAGCGTCATGCGATTGGGGAACCTGCAGTTGGGTTGCATTGGTCTCCTGGCCACTCGTCCGGTGCGGGTTCCCCGTTTTTCGGGATGGATGTTCTCTGCGCCTTTTCGCTTTCTTACTTCGCCTCGTGTCTCCGTCACTCACCGGTTTCGCCGTCTCACTCCAAATCATGCCGAACAGGCTTCTGATATAACGTCACGTTAAGCGTTCGCGGAGGTTGACCGCCATCATGGATCTCAAACATCGCAGCCGGGGCATCACCGACGGGCGCGACCGTGCGCCGTCGCGCTCCATGTTCAAAGCCATCGGCTTTACTGATGAAGATTTGCGCAAGCCGTTGATTGGCGTGGCTAATACCTGGATCGAGACCATGCCCTGCAACTTTCACCTGCGGCGGCTTTCCGCGAAAGTAAAAGAAGGCATTCGCGCCGCGGGAGGCACGCCAATGGAGTTCAACACCATCGCGATTTCGGACGGCGAAACCATGGGCACGGAGGGTATGCGGGCTTCGCTGGTAAGCCGCGAGTTGATTGCCGATTCGATCGAACTGGTTTGCCGCGGGCAGTTATTCGACGCCGTGGTTTGCGTAGTGGGGTGCGACAAGACGATCCCCGCCGCGGCCATGGCGTTGGCCCGGTTGGATCTTCCCGGTCTTGTTCTCTACGGCGGAACGATCGCCGCAGGCAGTTACAAAGGAAAAGATGTCACGATTCAGGATGTCTTCGAAGCCGTCGGCGCGAACGCCGCCGGAAAAATCTCCGATCAGGAATTGCACGATCTCGAAGATGTCGCCTGCCCTGGAGCCGGCGCCTGCGGCGGGCAATACACGGCGAACACGATGTCGACCGTGATGGAGATGATCGGGCTTTCTCCCATGGGTTACAACAGTGTTCCGGCCATGGACCCGAAAAAAGATCAGGTCGCATTCGACTGCGGCAAAGTTGTGATGAATGCTTTGCAGAAAACGATTCGCCCGCGAGAGATTCTTACGCGCAATGCGTTCGAAAACGCCATTGCGTCGGTGGCCGCCAGCGGCGGGTCGACCAACGCAGTTCTGCATCTGCTGGCAATTGCGCGTGAAGCGGGAATCGACTTGCAGATCGATGACTTTCAGAAAGTCAGCGAGCGTACTCCGCTGCTGGCCGATCTGAAACCCTCCGGCCGGTTTGTTGCCGCCGATATGCATCGTGCGGGCGGAGTGCGATTGCTGGCGCAACGGCTGCTGCAGGGAAAGATTCTTCACGGCGAAGCTAAAACCGTGACGGGATTCTCTCTGCGGGAAGAATGCGAGAACGCAGTCGAAACTCCCGATCAGGAAGTGATTGCGCCTCTGGAGAAGCCGCTGAAGAAAACGGGAGGGCTGGTCATCTTAAAGGGAAACATCGCGCCCGAAGGCTGCGTGGCGAAGATCAGCGGACACGAGCGGCTCGAACAGCGGGGTCCGGCGCGGGTTTTTGAGTCGGAAGAAGAAGCGATGGCTGCGGTCACCGGAAAGAAAATCAAAGCCGGAGATGTCCTCGTTATTCGCAATGAAGGACCGAAGGGCGGTCCTGGAATGCGAGAAATGCTGAGCGTGACCGGTGCACTCGTAGGAGAAGGATTAGGGTCCGTCGTGGCGCTTCTGACCGATGGGCGTTTCAGCGGCGCAACGCACGGGTTGATGGCAGGACATGTCTCTCCGGAAGCCGCGCTGGGCGGCCCGATCGCCGCCGTCCGCGATGGCGACATGATTCGTTTCGATGTGCGCGAGCGTGTGCTCGAAGTAGAACTTAGCGAGGAAGAGTTGCAGAAACGAATGAAAGAATGGAGACCGCCCAAGCCGCGTTATGCTACCGGCGTGTTTGCCAAATATGCGGCTCTGGTTTCATCGGCATCACAAGGAGCGATAACGATTGCGCCGAAGTGAGCGCATTCAATATTTCCGTAGAACTCCAATCACTCGACCCTGCACTTCCACTGAGGCAGCCGGAACGATGATTGGCTTCATGGTGGCGTTCGAAGGTTGCAGGCGAATGTTGTCGCCTTCCCGGTAAAAGCGCTTGAGCGTAGCATCGTCTTTATCGACCACGGCAACCACGATGTCGCCGTTGTGCGCCGTCTTCAATTTCTCGACCAGAACGTAATCTCCATCGAGAATGGCCTCGTCCTGCATTGAGTCGCCGCGCACTTCCAGCACAAACACTTCTTTCGAGCGCACGAAGTCGGCGAGGGAAATTGTCTCCTGGGTCTGCACAGCTTCAATCGGCTGGCCCGCAGCGATGCGTCCTAGCAACGGCAGCACCACGGCCGTGTTCACGTTCATCGATTGCTTGAGGCGGCCTTTGGGCGGCAGCAGATCGATCGACCGGCTGCGGTTGTAGTCGCGTGTGAGCAGGCCTTTTTTCTCGAGATTCGTGACGTGCTTGTGCACTGTGGCCAGGGAGTTCAGGTCGAGGCCCTTGCCGATTTCTTCAAACGACGGGGAATAACCGTTTTCCGAGACGAAGCGTGAGATGAAGTCGTAAACTTCACGTTGCCTGCGTGTGATGGCCATGCCGCAATTGTTGGCGAATATAAGGCGAATGTCAAGCCCATAACGTGCGCTTCGTGGTTCCAAAGGACAGATGTCATACTCGCAGGTAATAACGCACCCGAAACTTCCGCCAGTATCATTACTCTAATGGGTAGTCCAAAAAGTAATTCTTAGAGTCTTTTCTGGGGGATTTATGTCAAAAGCTTGGCTGCGCATCGTAGCCTTGGTGCTGATTGTTTTCTCTTCAGTTTTTTCCTGTCGCGCCGGCAGCGCACGCGACATTCCCGCGCCCGCGGTCGATGAAACCCGGGCGCCATCTCCCAGAAAGGAACTCGCATTTTTCGCCGGTGGCTGTTTCTGGGGCGTTCAGGCCGTGTTCCAGCATGTGAAAGGCGTGATCAATGTCACTTCCGGATATTCGGGCGGCACGCTGAAAAATCCAGGTTATGAAGAGGTAAGTTCTGGAACCACTGGACATGCCGAATCCGTCAAGGTTCTCTATGACGGCTCGCAGGTCACTTACGGCGACTTGCTGCGAGTCTTCTTTTCTGTGGCGCACGATCCGACCGAACTGAACCGCCAGGGGCCCGATGAAGGCACGCAATATCGCTCAGCAATTTTTTATGCGACCGACGAACAGAAGCACATCGCCCAGGCCTATATTGCGCAACTTGATCAGGCGAAGGTTTTTCCGAAACCAATCGTGACGCAAGTGGTAGCGCTTTCGGCGTTTTACAATGCCGAGGATTATCATCAGAACTATGCGACGCTGCATCCGGATAATCCCTACATCCTGTACAACGATGCGCCGAAAGTGGCGAATTTGAAGAAAGAATTTCCGCAGCTGTACACAAAGTAAATCTACACCTGCGGTGCACGCTGTACTGAGGTGAAACGTATGTTTGAATCCGACAACGCACAGGCCAGGGAGCGCATCAGCACTGGACGGCGGCAATTCCTCATTGCAGCAGGGGCTACAGTTGGCGGTGCGTTGCTGGTGCACTGGGCCATCCCGCATCCGGTTGCCGCGGCTGCGAAGGGCGAGCCGGGCGATGTGATCATCGTTCAGTTCTCCGATGACGGGAAACGGCTGGGCAAAGTGAAAATTGCAAAAGTCGTCAAGACCGAAGATGAGTGGCGGAAGCAGCTTTCCGACGGCGCCTTTGAGATCACGCGCCACGCCGATACCGAATTCGCTTACACCGGAAAATACTGGAACCTGCACGATAAGGGAATTTACCGTTGCATCTGCTGCGACAATGCCCTGTTCAGCTCGGAAACGAAGTTCGATTCGCACACCGGCTGGCCGAGTTTCTGGGCTCCTCTGGCGCAGGAAAATGTAAACGAAATTCGTGATGCTACGCTCGGCATGGAGCGGGTCGCAGTATCGTGCAAAGAATGCGACGCGCACCTTGGCCACGTTTTCGACGATGGCCCTCCGCCAACTGGCCTGCGTTACTGCATGAATTCGGCTTCGCTGCGGTTTGTGAAGGCAGTGTAGCCATTCTCCGGCACGTACTCCGGTTCGCAAACGCGCCCGCATCGTCGAGTACGGTGGGCCGCGCATTTCGGTTGAGGAGGCCGACCGACTGTATGACGGCGCATCCCGCACCTACCTTTACGGATTTGGCGACGGCAAAGTCATTATTGACGGCGAGGGAATTGGCGCGTACCTGAATTATTCCTGCGACCCGAACTGCGAAATCGATGAGATTAAAGACCGCTGGATTTTTGCCCTGCGCGACATCGCTGCGGGCGAAGAATTGCTTTGGGATTACAACCTGTACGACGACGAGGACCCCGCGCCCTGCTATTGCGGCTCTCCCAAATGCCGCGGAACGATGTATTCGCGCGAGTGGATGGCGAAAATGCGTAGGCGCGAGAAGGCGCGCCAGAAGAAGAAAAGGTCTCAGGGCGCGACGGCGTGAACCTCGGCTTGAAAGGCACCGTAAGCCCCGCCGCTTTCAGGGGCACGTAATGGTCGCTACTCCCTGGACCCCTCCGCATGTGGGTCCGCTTTGACCGCACGCCTGGAGGTTAAGGTTACAAGCAGGAATTGACTTGACGGGTACGAACGCCTGAATAATATAAGGCCCCGTATAAGACCGTGACGCCCCCGCATTGCATTGCGCCACTCCAGTCTGGCTGATCGTCACCCCGTTTACGGGAGGGCATGCCGACCACTCCGGATTTAACGTGACCTGCGACGTTGAGTCCCCGTAGTAGCCAAACGCCTTAAACTGCACCTTGCCGTCAGGATAATCCTTTGCATCGGCGGCCAGAGGATTAACCGAGATGGAGGTAAGCTGTGGGGAAGACCCACAGGCTAGAGCGATTGCCGCAATCCCGGTCAGGAGTACAAAGAGGGACCAAGGCCCAAACTTCATGGCGCGAGAACTCCCGTTTTTCTGCTTGGATTATATCTCCCAGATGCCGAGTTGCCCTATCGTCAGTCTTAGCAGTCGAATTTTTCAGCGGATGCGGTCTAGTGTCCGAATTTCGCGTTTCTTTCCACAGCCCGTTCTGGCATAATTGATCGTGCACCCCACCTGCACAAATTCTCCAACACAATTTAGAGCGAGGAAGAGATGCCAGCGAAGTACATCTTTGTGACCGGCGGAGTTGTGTCTTCTCTAGGCAAGGGATTGGCGGCGGCCTCGATCGGGTGCCTGCTCGAAAGCCGCGGGCTGAAAGTCAACATAATGAAGTTCGACCCGTATCTGAACGTCGATCCGGGCACGATGTCGCCGTTTCAGCACGGCGAGGTTTTCGTCACCGACGATGGCGCGGAAACCGATCTCGATCTTGGCCACTACGAGCGCTTCACCCACGCCAAACTTTCCCGCGACAACAACTGGACCACCGGACGCCTTTACGAGCAGATCATCGCCAAAGAACGGCGTGGAGATTATCTCGGCAAAACCGTGCAGGTGATTCCCCACGTCACCAACGAAATCAAAGCCGCGATGAAAAAGGTCGCGCAGGATGTGGATGTGGCGATCGTCGAGATCGGTGGCACCGTCGGCGATATCGAATCGCTGCCTTTCATGGAAGCGATCCGCCAGATGCGGCAGGAACTCGGCCGCGATGACACACTTTTCGTTCACGTGACGCTGGTGCCGTTTATCGCCGCCGCGCAGGAGTTAAAGACCAAGCCCACGCAGCACTCGGTGAA
>JASICF010000074.1 GCA_030044775.1 Candidatus Sulfotelmatobacter sp.
GCTGCGCGAGCATCGCGCACGTCGCAGACAAGGAGATCCAGAAAATCCTCGTAAGCTTTCGCGACACCGGCAATCGAACAAGATAGTCCTTGCGCGGCCATCAGAATGCCGGCAGGGCCGGCGACCGGCGCATTACCCACAATCGGGCTGACGGCGGCGACTTTGCCTCGCGCCCGAAGCAGCGCGTCGCGGATTCCAGGCACGGCGAGAATGGGACCGATGCTGGTGATGGGATTGCTGGGAGCGATGATCACCGCGTCCGCTGAAACGATGGCGTCAACTACTCCCGGCGTCGGCTCTGCATCGGATGCTCCCGCGAAGCGGACAGAGTTGACCGGATCCTGATACCAACGTTGCACGAAATATTCTTCGAAGCTGAATTCTCCGGAAGGAGTATCGACGCGCGTTTCGACCTTCAAGTCGCTCATCGGCAGAATCCGAGCCTTGACGCCCAGCTTTTCGCAGATGATCGAAGTAGCTTGCGAAAGAGCCTTACCTTCAGCCAGCAGACGCGAGCGCAGCAGATGCACCGCGAGGTCGCGATCGCCAGTATGAAACCATGTGGGTTCGCCCAGTTGTCCCATAGCTTGCAGGCAAAGAAACGTATCGCCTTTCACGCCCCAGCCTCGTTCGCGGCTCAGCAATCCGGACAAAACGTACGTGATCGAATCAATATCCGGAGAGACGTAAAGTCCCCACCACTGCAGATCGTCGCCCGTGTTTACCACGATCGTGATCTCTTCGGCGGGCATGATCTGGCGCAATCCATCCACAAATTTTGCTCCGCCTGTGCCGCCGCTCAGGACGCAGATCACGCAACCCTGCTTTCTTTCTGAAGAGCAAAACCTGCGGCGTCACGTGCAGACTCCAATCTATGCTTTAACAGGGCCGGCCGCGCTTCCAGGCTCGAGAGAAACTCCGGGTAGACCGGCAGACGCTGGCGCAGTTGCAGCCCTTTGGCTTCCGTGCGTACGCGCAGTTGCTCCAGATGAGGCCAAGGCTTTTCGGGATTGATATAGTCCGGAGTCAGCGGCGAAATTCCTCCCCAATCATTGATGCCCGCGTCTATCAGGTCTTCATAATAGGGCGCATTGAGGTTGGGAGGCGCCTGAATGTTGACGTTGGGCATTAACAACCGAGCTACAGCCACAGCGCGGAGCATCTCGCCCCCTGCAGGTTCCGGCGCATTCGCCATGGGAATCGTGGGCTTGACGCGGAAGTTCTGAACGATGACCTCCTGGATATGGCCATAACGCTGGTGCAGACCGCGAATTGCCAGCAAAGTCTCGACGCGATCTTCGGGAGTTTCTCCGATTCCGATCAGAAGGCCGGTCGTGAAAGGAACGCGCTGCTTGCCCGCTTCCTCGATCGTACGAAGTCGTTTGGCTGGGACTTTGTCCGGGGCATTATCGTGCGCAGCGCCGGGCGCGAGCAAACGGGCGTTGGTGGTTTCGAGCATCAGGCCCATGCTGGGCGAAAAGGCGCAAAGCCGTTCAATCCATTCCGCGCTGAGCAGCCCGGGATTGGGATGCGGCAGCAAAGCCGTCTCCCGCAAAATCAGCTCGCACATGGCTTCCAGATAATGCAGAGTAGATTTGTATCCTAGGTACCGCAGCGTATCGCGCATCTCGGGGAAAAGCAGTTCGGGCTTGTCCCCAAGGCTGAAGAGCGCCTCGGTGCATCCCAGCTTTTCTCCGGCGCGGGCGATCCCAAGAACCTCATCGGGGGTCATGGTGTGAGCGCCGGCTTGCGCCGGATCGCGGCGGAACGTACAGTAACCGCAATAGTCGCGGCAAAGATTGGTGAGCGGCAGGAAAACCTTACGCGAATATGTGATCATTCCAGGCTTGAACTGATCGCGCGCACGACGCGCGGCGGCGAGCAAGGCGGGAAGATCATCGTCCGTGCAACGGATCAGGCCCAGAGCAGCTTCGCGCGAGATGGGTATCCCGGTCCGGATGTGCGCAAAAATGTCGCCACAGTCTTGCGCTGATTCTAGGACAGGTGCGCTGCTGATGGAGATCACAATGTTCGCTTCTTTGCGCTGCTGGTTCGATGCACTTACGGATGCATCGAATCATACATCAGTTGCGGCCTGGCCAGTCGCAACCGGCAATTCAAATGGGTCGAACGAGCTTGCAGTCGGATGCGGTTGAAACACAATGAGCCTTAGCCAGATTGAATTCCGCAGTGCGATGGGGCAGTTTGCCACGGGAGTGACCATTCTAACGGTCGATCTTGATGGCCAGGTTCATGGCATGACGGCCAACGCCTTCGCTTCCGTCTCGCTGGATCCGCTGCTGGTGCTTGTGTGCGTCGATCACCGGGCGCGCACGCACGCTCATCTGCACGCAAAGAAGCGTTTCGGGATTAACGTTCTGAGTGAGGATCAACGGGCGATTTCCGAATACTACGCCCAGCCCGTGTATGCACATGACCAGGCCGAAGCCTCGGCTGGTGCGCGCTTTGAGCGGACTCAGCATGGAACTCCGGTTTTGCACGGAGCTCTGGCCTATCTGGAGTGCAAGCTGGTCTCGACGCAGGAAGCGGGCGATCACACCATTTTTATTGCCGAAGTCGAAGACGTGGTCGTCAGGGAAGGGAAACCGTTGCTATTTTTTCGCGGAGGCTATTGCCAAATCGGCGATGGCGCGCTTTAGACTAAGAGAGAAAGGCCCGGGTCGTTGGAGTTGACGCCGGGCCAGTGGTACTCGCAGACGTTTGGAACGATCCTGAGGCTTTGGAATTCCTCAAGCAAGGTCAGATGTCACAGTCTTGTTGTGACATCCGTCACGCGACAGCAGTGGCGCTGTGAAATTGTTAGTGACAGTCCAAGGGGAGCATATGGCAGAGAAGCTTATGAAGAACGAATCCGAGTGGAAGCAGCAGCTCACGCCCGAGCAATATCACGTGACCCGCGAAGCCGGCACGGAGCGGGCTTTCACCGGCAAGTACTGGAATACGCACGATCCGGGAACGTACCACTGCGTGTGCTGCGGCGAGCCGCTGTTCGATTCGTCGACAAAATTCGATTCCGGCACAGGCTGGCCCAGTTTCTACAAGCCCGCTGACGAGGGCAAGATCGAGGAACACAGGGATTCAAGTTATGGAATGATTCGCACTGAGGCGCGCTGCGCCAAGTGCGGCGCTCATCTCGGGCATGTGTTTGAAGATGGTCCTCAGCCCACGGGACTGCGGTATTGCATGAATTCCGCGTCGCTGGATTTGAAGCCGAAAGACAAGAAATAGACAGCAGGGAAGGGTCACTCAAACAAAAGAGGCACCCAGGTTGGGTGCCTTTTCAGCTTGCTGAATTTTGCAAAACTTCAATTTACGCGCTGGCCACGGCGCCAATCGCTTTAGGCGCTTCTGATGCTGGCTTTGCCGCCTCGGCCGGCTTCGTCTCGGCTGATTTCGATTGTGCCTGCTGTTTGTTCTGTTGTTGCCGGTGCTCTGCGCTGCGCACTTCAATGCCGCCCTTCAACACCGCGCCATCCTCCACGCTGATGCGAATAGTCGAAACGTCTCCGGTGACCGATCCTTCACTGCGGATATCGACGCGGTCGGTGCAGTCGATGTTGCCGTTCACTTTGCCCATGACGACCACTTCCCGGGCGTTGATATTGGCCTGAACGGAGCCGTTGCGGCCGATGGTGACGCGATGATCCTGCATGCTGATTTTGCCTTCGATGCGGCCGTCGATGTACAAAGCTTCCGCGGCGGTCAGTTCACCTTTGATCACCACGGTCCGGCCAATCGTCGCCTGCTCGATTGGGGCGCTGATGGTTTTGTTCTGATTGTTGAGGTTTGAATTTGGGGTGGTGGAATTCGACTTTCCGTTGAACGTGTACTCCGAGGGTTGCAACATTTGCGACCTTCCTTGATCCGCGCGGCACGGTCATCTGCCGGTTCTGCGGTGGGTCTGGAATTTTGGCCGGCCGGGTGGTTACGGTCCTTTAGGCCCATCCGACTATCGCACAGAGGTAAGTATTTTCTGAGATTACGGAAGATAGTGTACGGGTGCGGAAAGGGGTCTGTTTCTTAGTCGACTTCCTGCAGGGACTGAGATATATCTTCCCACTCCTTGACCATGGCGGCGTGAGTCGATTTGTGCGCGCCAAGTTCCTCAGCCTGCCGCTGGCTCTCTTCGGCGCTCACGAATTCCTGCATGGCGGTTTCGCACTGCACGATGGCGGCCTCTTCTCGACCGATTCCAGCTTCCAATTCCCGAACGCGATCCTCCATCTGCTTGCGTCTGATCGGATTCATGCGCCTCGGTTTGGAGGCGGGGGCAGATTCCGCGCGCGATTTCTGGTTGCCGTTGGAACCGGCTTCCACGGCAGATCTGGCGGCGGGAGGTTCAACGGCGGCAAGTTGCTCGTGAATTGTTTCTTCCTGCTTCACATGGCCGCCCTGCTTGCGCCAGAGATAATCTTCGTAATTGCCGGGGTAAATCTCGACCTTGCCATCACCGATCTCGAACACCCGCGTCGCGAGCTTATCGATGAAATACCGGTCATGCGAGACAAAAACCACTGTGCCGGTGTATTTCGTGAGCGCTTCAAGCAATACGTCTTTGGCCCGTAAATCGAGGTGGTTCGTGGGTTCATCGAGCAGGAGGAAGTTCGAGGGATGAAGAAGTAGCCTAAGCAAGGCATACCGGCCCCGCTCCCCGCCGGAAAGAACACCGATCTTCTTGAATACGTCTTCCTCGGAGAATAGGAAACAGCCGAGCAGGCTGCGAAGTTCGGTCTCCGTCGAGCGAGGCGACGCTTTGCCGAGATCGTCGATGATTCGCGCGTCCTGGTCGAGTTCCTTGTATTGGTCCTGGGCGAAATA
>JASICF010000566.1 GCA_030044775.1 Candidatus Sulfotelmatobacter sp.
CCGGAAAAAATCCACATGGGCATCATGACCAGATTCATGAGGCCGCTGACGCTTTCGATCTTCTGCGCTCGGCTGGCAGTCAACAGCCCAACTCCTCCAAAACAGAGCGCACCGATCGAACCGATCAGGGCAATCGTGAAGATCGACCCTAAGACCCGCATGTGGAAAAACACAACCCCCAGGGCAAGCAACAATCCGATTTCTATAACCATGAGCACCAAGCGGCTGGACATCAGGGCGAGCAAAAAATCACCGCGGCGCATGGGCGTGCCCACGAAACGCTTGAGCAACTTGCGCTGCCGCATATCGACCAGCGCAAATCCCACGCCCCACATGCCGGAGTTCATCAGGTTCATGCCGAGCAGGCCGGGAATCAGAAAATCGATGTAACGCGAGCCGGGCTCGGAAGATACAACTTCGCTGGTCACGATTACATCCTTGCGGCCAGCTGCAGCCTGCAGCGCGTCGTTCACCTCCGAACGGGCAAGAACGCTCTCTGGACGCGCAGGGTCAAAAAGATAGGTCAGTCCTCCGGCGTTGCCGGGTTCGATGACCAGATCGTATTTGCCGAGGCGAAAACCCTTGCGCGCAGCGGCGTCATCCTGCACTTCGACCTTGAAAGACGCGTGCTGCGGAGAGTTCTTTAATAACGACTCCGCCTGCTGCGCACCTGCTCCGGCGACAATGGCAACCGGGGAAGCGCCGGCCGGTTTTTCGCGAAACGCAATGCCCAGCCCGGCGGCAAGAAGCAGAGGAAATACAAAAACCCAGAACACGACCTCCGGCTCGCGCTTGAGTTCCAGCATGCGTGCCCAGAGGAGATGCCGATAGCCCGCCCAGCGGCCGTTTCGCCTTGGCGGTGTCTTGGCGCGCCTTACTTTTATCTCCGGAGTTTGTTCTGCTACGCTCATCGCTTCACCAACAAATCAGCTTACTCTTCCCGCAAATGTCTTCCTGTCAGCCGCACGAATACGTCTTCCAGGCTGGCCTGCCGCGTCGAAAGGTGCTCGAGCTGGCTGCCATGTTTTTCAACAGCATCCAAAAGCGCGGGGATGGTCAAATGAGGCTCTTTAACGCTAAGCGCCATCATGCCATCGGCTTCGTGCACGGACTCAACGCCGGGAAGAGCGCGCCACAGCGAAGCATCCGCGCGACCGTTGCCATTCGAACTCACCGCAAACTCGACCACGTGATGGCCGCCGAGGCGTTCAATCAAATCGGCCGGCGAGCCTTCCGCGATGATTTGCCCGTGATCGACGATTGCCAGCCGGTCGCATAGGCGCTCGGCTTCATCCATGTAATGCGTGGTCAGTAAAACTGTCCCGCCATGGCGCTGAAATTCGCGAATGATGTCCCAGAGCTGGCGGCGGCTCTGCGGATCGAGACCGGTCGTCGGCTCATCGAGAAAAAGAATTTTCGGATTGCAAACCAGCGCTGTCGCAACCGCCAGCCGCTGGCGTTGCCCGCCGGAAAGTTTTCCCACCCACGCCTCGGCTTTCTCCGTGAGTTGCAGTTCTTCCAATACTTCGTCGGTTGACCGCGGTTCGCGATAAAAGCTGGCAAACAGGTCGACGGTTTCGCGCACGCTGAGCTTTTCGGATAGCCGTGTCTCCTGCAGCGAAATACCCAGCCACTCTCGCATTTCGCGGGAATTCTCGCTCCACGAGTGGCCGAGAATCGAAACTTGACCGGAAGTTGGCTCGAGCAAGCCCTCGAGAATCTCGATCGTCGTGGTCTTCCCTGCTCCGTTGGGGCCAAGCAGGCCGAAGCACTCGCCGGTTTGAATCTCCAAATTCAACCCGCGCACGGCTTCGACTTTGCCCTGATAAGTCTTGCGCAGGTCACGGCATTGGATAGCAATCCCCACGCACGCATTCTAACTTAGGCGGAGGCGCAGTTCGTAAGCCAGAATTGTGAATAAAAAGCGGGGCCGCTGCCGCCGGTTCTGGCATACTAGGTTCCGTGCGTATCCCCAGACGCGGCTTCACTTGACGGCGTTCCCTCTAAACGCCCGTGCGTCGTTTGCCAATTTTTTTCGATCGCCATTCAAAAAAATTCGTGTCGCGCGAAAGGAAGCCGCTATGCTGCGCAAATTTTGGCTATCGCCGTTGTTTGTCGTTCTTGTGCTCGCCTCGGTCGTGTCTGTCTCGACGGCTCAGGAATCCCGGCATTTCACATTTCATTACGCCTTCACGGTGAAAAACCTGCCGGCAAACAAGAAGGTTCGCATCTGGTTCCCGCAGGCGAAATCCGACCGCTGGCAAGAGGTAAAGATTTTCTCCGCCAAAGGCGATTTGCCGCTGAGAACTAAAAGAGAGAAAAAATACGGAAACGAGATTTTTTATGCGGACACGAGCACTTCGAAGCCGGAATTGCATTTCGACATTGAATACGATGTTGTGCGGCATGAGCGCGTCGCGCTCGGACCATCCGGCCCACGAGTTGTTTCCGTCTCGCTCTCTTCGAAGGAGCGGCAACAATATCTGCAACCCGACCTGCTGGTTCCTGTGACCGGCCTTCCCGCGCAGCTTGCGGCGAAGGCAACCGAAGGCAAGACTCAGCCGCTCGACAAAGCCCGCGCCATCTACGATTACGTGTTCACGACCATGCGCTACGACAAGACTGGCACCGGTTGGGGCCGGGGCGACGTGCTTTACGCCTGCGATGCGAAGAAAGGAAATTGCACGGATTTTCATTCGCTTTTCATTGCGATGGCTCGATCGGAGGGAATTCCGGCGCGTTTCGAAATTGGATTTCCCCTGCCGGCGGAAAAGCACTCCGGCGAGATTGCAGGGTATCACTGCTGGGCCGATTTCTACATCAACGGCGAAGGATGGATTCCAGTGGATATCTCGGAGGCATGGAAACATCCAGAGAAACGTGACTACTTCTTCGGATCGCACGATGTGAATCGGGTGCAGTTCAGTATGGGACGGGATTTGCGGCTCGCGCCGCCGCAGAGTGGCAAGGAATTGAATTATTTTGTGTATCCCTACGTCGAGGTCGACGGCCACGAATTCTCAAACGTGGACCTAGCGTTCTCCTTTGCCGATGCAGGTTCGAACGTCGCGCTGCGATAGGGCTACCGCACAGCGACAATCTGGTTCGGCCCATTCGGCTGAGGGATGTCCGGCGGAGGTGGAGGAGCCGGAGACGCCCCGCTGGCCGGGGTGGCCTGCGGCACGTTGTTGGGATCTTCTCCCGGCCGCCGCAGGCTGGGCGCATTGGACGGATGCTCCTCAGGTTTGCTCTGTGCTTCTTTTTCTTCGTCGCTGTTTGGCAGAATGACTTCTTTCTCGGTGCGGACAATCTTCTGGCCGCCCACTTTCATCGTCTCTACGCGGACGACTTCGTCGCCGACGAAGCGAACAAAATCCACGTCCGCCGGAGGCGAACCGTAAACCCACTCTTCGTATTCGGTGTCACCATCTTTCTCGCGGACTTTGTTCGGCGGCTTACCCTTGGCGTGCAAGACCATCTCCCGGTTCATTCCGACGAGTACGTGATGCGCGAGAATTGCTTCTTTCACCTTCGGCGGAAGTGCGTCGAGATACGCCTGCTCGGGATTCCGCGCATTGAAATCCAGCACCGGATAAAGCAATTGCCGCAACTGCGCGGCGGTCATTTCGGGAACATACTTATCGAAATAAAGGTCCACGTAAGATCCGTGCGGATTGTTGGTCTCCGTATTGCCCGGCCCGGTGATGGCCGGTCCGTTTGCGCCGGAGATTTCAATGCGCTGATACCACTTCTGGCGGCGGATCGGGCCGCCGTTGAGCTCGAAGTGAATGTGATCCTCTTTAATGCGAACGAAGGAGATGTGTGCCGGATCGCCCGGCTTGATCGACGGCCCATAGATTACGAGTATCTGGTCGAGTTGCCTGCCGTTGGGTGTAATCGTCCCGTCTTTCAGCTGCAGGCCTTTGGTGCCCATGGGAAATGATGTGCGCGAATACACCAGCTGGGTTTCGAAGTCGCGGATAATCTGCAAGCGCGTCTCGCGCGACATGTGCGGGGCACTAGCGGGAATCGGCGGCGCCTGCGGGGTTGAAGGCGCGTTAGCGGATGAGTTAGACGATGAAGCTGTGACGGGCGTGGCCGGTTTTTGTCCGGAATCATTTGCCTGACTGTAAGCGGCGAAGGAAGCCAGCAAGAGCAATGAGGCTGCGGTGGCAAGAAACAGAAAACGCGGCATGCGACACCCCGGGGCGCGGGAACCATTATATGCGATGGAGGGAACGGGCGGCGGGTTGCCGAGCTGCGATTGGAGACTCACCCAAGCGGCGAACCTCCATTAGCGACCGGCGGCGGGACGCCACTACACGCTCTGCGGGCCGCGCTTTTTGTGCTGCTGGCACTTGGTCATGATCGCCGAACGAAGCCGGCTGCGGAGATCCTCGGGCAACTCGTAGAGCTGGGAGTCGCGGTAGATCTCGATGGTCTTCTTGGTGGTATCACAGACAACATAGCAGTTGTGGCACCAGGAAAGGTGGTTCTCCAGTTCGACTTTTGTAGGCTCGTCGAGCACACCGTCCAGATAATTCGTCAGCTCGTTCAGAAACTCAGAGCATTTCACCGGTTGCCATCTCCACTATCACGTTGATTGTCTCCATTCTCGCGCTTGCGAAAAAATCGGCCGAGCCTTTCGCGAAGCTGCAGCCGAGCCCGCAGCAACCGCGACTTGACGGCGGGCACGCTGAGTTCCAGCGCGGCAGCCGTTTCCTCAGTTGAAAGCCCCTCCACGTCTCTTAACACGAACACGGTCCGAAAGCCCGGAGGAAGGCC
>JASICF010000567.1 GCA_030044775.1 Candidatus Sulfotelmatobacter sp.
AAGAAGCTCAAGCCCGAAATCGAAGGCGACCGTGCCCGCTGGGAACGCTTCGTCCTCATCAAAGCCGACGCGCGCGAAGGCATGAGCATGTATCCCCGTCTTCTTCCCGGCGCCACGCTCCTGATCGATCGCCACTACAACTCGCTCAAGCCTTACCGCAGGGGCGAGAACAACATGTATGCTGTCCTCAAAGACGGAACCTGCACCATCAAATACGTGGAAACCATCGGCCGTCAGTTGATCCTTCGACCTCACAACCAGGCCTATCCGATCGAGGTCTTGTCCATGGAGGAGGGCACGAAATCCGGTGACTATCTCGTCGGCCGCGTCTGCCACATCGGAATTGCAACCTGAGGACGGTGCAACTTCGCGCCACCGCAAACCCACAAAATAACACTGGCTAGCTTCTCGCCGATAGCCAAGTCAACCCGGGTAATGGCTGATTTGAAATCCGCAACGCTCGGCGTCATTCCGAAGGCCCGCGCTTCCACCGGCGGGCCGAGGAATCTCGCGTGTACGGACCACTTGCCGTGCCTAGCACAAGACATTTCGCTACGCCTGAACGACGAGCACTCAGGATGATGCCGCCACGGAGTATCGGCTCGACTCTTCCCAACCCAATATTAGTGATGAACTGACCCCAACCGCTGGCCCCAGCTCTTATTCCTGATTCAAACTGTCAAACATCTTCCACAGGGTGTCGCCCGTCGGCCGGTAAATCAAATATCCGTTCCCCGCATCTGTAGTTTCCCGGAACAGCAATTCTCCTCGTCCATCTCCGTCCGCATCGAGCGCGTCTATCAGTTCCAGCTTCGGAGTTACATCCAAGTGGAATTTATCGGTCACCCCCGAATACAGCTTCCGCAAATCTCCGTAGATGTCGGTTCTCGCGGCCAGTGTCACGTAATATGTCGTCGGATTTGCGTCGGCTCCCGTCTTTTGCGGCAAATGCGCCTCAGCCGTCAAAACCATCACCGGCTGGTTGTTTCGCCAGACATCAAAGGCGCGAAACTCAATGTCCTCGAACGCCGGCTCGATCTTTTCCGCAGGCTTGTGGGAGTTCGTTCCGCGCTTGCTCACCGTGCCCTTGGCTTCCGCTGGCTTGGCGGGAATCGTGTCCTTCGCCAGCTTCGCGAGGTACGTCCGTACTGAATCAGCCGCCAGTTCCTCCATTTGCTTCTGTCGGTCCGCTTCTTCGCTTTCTTTCCAGAAAAACTGGAATGATTCCGGCAGCGGCCCGCCTGCGTCCGAAATCGCCGGCACAAGCTGTATCGCCGGCTTAACCGCCCCTGCATTGTCCCTGCTCCCCGCCGCTTGCGCCGGACTCGCCGTTTCCGTCGTCCGCGTCAGTTCTTCTGGAGTATCCTCCGGCGCTCTCTCCGTCGGCTTGCCCCGGCGAAGCACCGGGCGGTAGTAATTCTGTCCCGACTGGTTCTGCGTTGATTCACCCTCACCCGCTTGACCCTGCCCCGATTGACCCTGACCAGCTTGACTTTGAGGAGGCGTGCTCTGTCCTCCGTTCGCTTGGCCGCCCGATCCCGCGCCCGGTTCCGCTGTACTTTGCCCCGATGAACTCGAGGCCTTCGGCGCATTCGCCCCGCTGTTCGTTCCTTGCTCTCCGGTCTCTGTATTCTGAGACTTTGACCCCTGATCGGTCCCGCCCCCCGAACCCCCAGCCCGCTTTAATTGCGGTCTGCCCGAATCGTCGTCCGCCGATGAGCCTCCACCTGAACCAGCTCCTGAGTCCCCGGAACCCGCGGTCGTCGACCCTGCGCCCGTCGAAGGTTCATTCCCCGTTCCCGGTCCTCCCGCCTGCGTCCCCGAGCTCGATTTCTGCGATGTCCCACTCGTCCCATTCGCCGTAGAACTCGGGCTACCCGACCCCGCTTCCGCTCCCCGCGTCAGTCGCGGAGGTCCGTTGTCGATGCCCTCGATCCCTCTCGGTTTGTCTTCCGCCCGGTGAATCTTATTCGCAGCAACCGTCCCATTCAGAACGTATTGCCCCGCTCCCAGCCACGGAGTCGCGCTGTTCGGGTTCTGGTTGTGCAGCGCTCCGCTTACCGTAAACAATCCCTGCGATTGCCCCGTCTTCTCCACTTCGTAAACCGTTCCGCCGTCCAGCGCCATCGGCACCGGATTCGCCTTATACGCGCTCGCGTCATAAAACTTGCCGTCAATCCGGATCGCGATTGGAATTAGCGTCCCCTTGCCGCTTTTATTAAGCTGCAGGAGTCCCACTGCCCGTGGCTCATTCACCAGCTTTTTCGGCGGGGGCGGCGCAGGCTTTTCCTCCGGTGGTTCTTCCGGCCGCTTCAGTTGCGGCATCTGTGCCCAGCTCCGCACAGCGCCCGGTCCACCCAGCACCACAATGCCCATGACGGCGCATCCCAATATGCGGTATAAAAATGTGCGGTATAAAAACTTGCTGGAAGAAGTGCGCCTTCCTTTCCGCGCCTTCATCCAACTGTTAGCCGCGCCGTTCAACCAGGATTTTCTAGGAAGAGAGGCTCTCATGAATATCAATGATAAGGCTCCTGCCTTCACCCTGCAGGATGAAAACGGGAAGGAAATTTCCCTCAAAGACCTCAAAGGCAAGACCGTCGTGCTGTATTTCTACCCTCGCGCCGATACTCCGGGATGCACCGTCGAGGCCTGCAGTTTTCGCGATACCTTCAAACAGATGCAGAAAACCGGCGCCGTGTTACTCGGCATATCCCCCGACACGCCCAAGGCGCAGAAGAAGTTCCAGGAAAAATTCAAGCTCCCCTTTTCGCTGCTCGCCGATGCCGACAAAAAAGTCGCCGATGCCTTCGGTGTCCTCCAGGAAAAGAACATGTACGGCCGGAAGATCATGGGCATCGTCCGCACCACTTTTATCATCGGCCC
>JASICF010000568.1 GCA_030044775.1 Candidatus Sulfotelmatobacter sp.
ATCGGCGACGGGTCCCTGTTTAACTTTTATTCCCAGCCCGACTTGCACAACGCCGCGCAGGTGATCGCCGATATCGATCAGGGTGGCCTTACGCTTCCCGATCGCGACTACTACATAAAAGACGACCCGAAGATGAAGGATATGCGGCAACACTTGGTCGAATATGTTACCCAGCTTTTTACGCTGGCCGGGCAATCGCCGCAGCAGGCCGACGGTTCGGCGGCAACCGTGCTGCGCATCGAAACCGCTCTCGCCGATGCCTCGATGGATCGGACGGCTCGTCGCGATCCAAGGAATCGTGATCACAAGATGACGCGAGCCGAGGCCGTCGATCTGGCTCCCAGTCTCCATCTGAACCAATATTTTGTCGATGAGGGTGCGCCCAATTTTACGGAAATCAACGTCACCAACCCTGAGTTCTTCAAGCGGGTAAATGCAGTGTTCGAATCCGAATCCTTGGACGGGCTCAAAATTTATGTGAGCTGGCATGTCTTGAACGCCGCGGCTCCCTGGCTCTCGCAGCCGTTTGTCGACGCGAATTTCAAATTTGAACAGGCACTGAACGGGCAGAAAGAAATTCAGGCGCGGTGGAAGCGCTGCGTCACTCTCGTGGACCACGAATTGGGCGAAGCTCTCGGAGAAAGATATGTCGACGTAACTTTTGGGACGGAAGGCAAACAGCGCATGCTGAAGATGGTGGCTGCGCTAGAGGCCTCTCTCTCGAATGACATTCACGATCTTTCGTGGATGAGCGATGAAACCAAGAAGCAAGCCAAGGAAAAGCTGGAGGCGATCGGCAACAAGATCGGTTATCCCGATCAATACCGCGACTACAGTTCTATTGTTATCAAACCGGGCGATCTGATGGGCAATATCGACCGCGCCAACACGTTCGAATCCAAACGCGAAGTTGCAAAAATTGATAAGCCGCTTGATCGCAAAGAGTGGAACATGACTCCGCCAACGGTAAACGCGTACTACAGCGCGCCGCATAACGAAATCGTGTTTCCGGCGGGAATCCTGCAGCCGCCATTTTTCGATAAAAAAATGGACGACGCTGTGAATTTCGGCGGCATCGGCGTGGTGATCGGGCACGAGCTCACTCACGGCTTCGATGACCAGGGGCGCAAATTCGATGCGCAAGGCAATCTGCACGACTGGTGGACGGCGCAGGACGGTAAGGAGTTCGAGTCGCGGGTAAGTTGTGTCGCCAACGAATACTCCAGCTTCATTGCGGTGGACGACCTGCACGTGAATGGCCGGCTTACCCTGGGCGAGAACACTGCCGATAACGGCGGCGCCCGCATTGCGCTGATGGCCCTGGAGCGCATGATCGCCGAAGACAAGAGCGGAACAGAAGGTCAGAGCGTCGATGGATACACGCCCGAGCAGAGATTCTTCCTGGGATTTGCCAGGGTGTGGTGCGAGAAGCGGCAGCCGGAAGTCTCACGCACCAGGGTTTTCACTGATCCGCACTCGCCGGGGAAATACCGCATCGACGGCGTAGTGCAGAACATGCCGGAGTTTGAAAAAGCCTGGGGATGCAAAGCCGGACAACCGATGGTTTCAGAGAACGCCTGCCATGTGTGGTGAAATTTGGGCAGGTTTGCTTGCAGGATGGGGCTCTCGCGATATTACTGCTGCGGCGCGAAGTAGCCTTTGCGCGCCCGGACTTGCAGATCTTTCTTGAGCGCGGAAATCTCAATGGTGCGGAAGCGGCCGTCAGCGTCAAAATCGGCCGGTTTGTAGGAAACCACATACTGGCTGCGCAGTTCGTCCTCAATCGAGGCGAAGGAATGAGTAATATCTTTCATCTTGAAAGGAAAGAACGCTCGGCCTCCCGTGGCAGCGGCCAGTTGCTCCAGAACCCTGTCGCCCCGCAAAATCAGGCCGCTGTCGTCGGTAGAAATCGCATAAATAATGACTTCCGACCGCTCTGCCATCTCGATCGCCTGCGACCGCGAAACTTCACTCTGGTTGTCCTCGCCGTCGCTGACCACGACGATCGCCTTGCGCACCGGATGGTCCGGCCGATCCTTCAGAAACTTTTCCTTGCATGCGCGGTAGATTGCATCGTACAGGGCCGTGCCTCCGCCATCATGCAGACTGTGAACTCCCGCGGAGAGTAGTTGCACGCTATCGGTTGAATCCTGTGCCATCCGGCTTTGCTTGTTGAATCCAATGACAAATGCCTGATCGAAACCACTGCGAATCGTGTGTTCAAGAAAGCTGACGGCCGCATCCTGTTCGAAACTAAATCGGCTCTCTACTGAACCGCTCACGTCGATCAGCAAACCGAGATGCAAGGACAGGTCGGTTTCCCTGCGGAAGTTCACAATGGATTGCGGCGGTTTGTGATCGTCAAGGATCGTGAAATCGCTTTCGCTCAAATCCCGCACGAATTTGCCGTGCTTGTTAGTAGCAATGAACAGCACATTTACTTCGTCAACCCGCTTGTGGATCGTGAGTAGGGAACCCGACTGAGGGTCGTCAGAAGTCGAAGCGCCGGAAGCCGACGCCTCCGAATAAGCGTTGAGATTCTTTGCGCCGCTGACGTAGGCCGTTTGGGAAAAAACCGGCGAAGCGCAGGCGAAGGCCGCAAGCAGCCCCAGGAGGCTCCGCATCGGCCGTATGTACTTCATTCCAAAACAATACAAAATTTTCATTCCCGCCAGCCCAAAACCCCGCTTGCCACCCAATTAGATGCACGCCGGTTGCCGAATGACGGACGCCTTACGCCTTGTCTCCATTGACTTTAGAGGCTTTTCGGCACCTCAGCCAAGTTACAGAAGGAGCACACATTTGGTCATTGCAAAACCACCAAATAAATTGGCGAAAAAGATGACCCACCCGACCATCCGGAATCAACCTCTTCCGCTAATTCTCAGATTACAATTCCGAACAACAGAATCCGCTATCCATACGCGGTCACCATTCTGCGCAGAACCGGGAGGAATCGATACCGATGACAGTTCATAAAGTTATAGGTTGGCTGATGGCTCTCACCATCTGTGTGTCGGCGGCGTTCGCAGACGATGTACGCGAAGAAGAGCGGGTCAGAGATGCGGGCGACGTGATGAAAGAAATTCTCAACATTCCTGACGACATTCCCCAGGATCTGCTCGACAAGGCGGAATGCGTGGTCGTTCTGCCATCCGTCAAAAAAGGCGCGTTTGGCGTTGGCGCGAGCTATGGTCGCGGTGTCATGATTTGCCGCAGCGGCCAGCACTACACGGGTCCGTGGGGACCGCCGGCCTTGTATGCTCTCGAAGGTGTCAGCATTGGCTTTCAGCTCGGCGGCCAGGCGACGGATTTTGTTCTGCTGGTGATGAATCCCAGAGGGGCGCGCTCTCTGCTTTCGAGCAAAGTGAAATTGGGTGCGGACGCCTCGGCTGCCGCCGGCCCCAAAGGCCGCACAGCCGAAGGTGCAACCGATGTCGTGATGGAAGCAGAGATTCTCTCTTACTCGCGAAATAAGGGATTGTTCGCGGGTATCTCGCTCGAGGGCTCGACTTTGCGTTCCGATGGCAACGCCAATGAAAAATTGTACGGAAAAAAATTGACTGCGAAAGAAATCATCGTCGAGCACAAAGTTGCCGTTCCCGAGTGTGCCCGCGAATTGGTTTCGCTGCTCGAGAAGAAATCGCCAAAGAATAAATCGGATCCGAAGTCGCTCGAATAGCGACATTAGAGATACAGACCTGATACTTCACACTGAAGATGCCGGCTAAGCCTGCCAATCAGACTCAACCCGTTCGTTGCCCATGGGCGCAAACCGAACTCATGATTCGGTATCACGATGAAGAATGGGGGGTGCCCGTCCACGATGATAACCGGCTCTTCGAATTTCTTATCCTTGAGGGCGCGCAAGCCGGACTGAGTTGGGAAACTATTCTCAACAAGCGCGAAAATTACCGCGCAGCTTTCGACGCCTTCGACGCCAACGCGATCGCCAGGTATGATCGGCGCAAATTGACACAATTGCTGAAAAATCCGGGCATCATTCGCAATCGCCTGAAGATCGCTTCGGCAGTGCAAAACGCCGGCTTGTTGTTGCGCTTGCAAGAAGAGCACGGCAGCTTTGACGCTTACCTCTGGCATTTCGTGGGCGGAAGGCCGCGTGTGAACGCCTGGAAAACGCGAAATCAGGTTCCGGCACGGACTTCAGCATCTGACGCGATGAGCAAGGCGCTCAAAAAAGAAGGCTTCAATTTTGTGGGATCGACCATCTGCTACGCTTTCATGCAAGCCGTAGGAATGGTCAATGACCACCTGGTTACCTGCTTCCGCTACGGCATTTGCGGCCAATGACCGAAAAGCTCTTCGAAAATCACCACGCACTTGGACTCATCGGTTGGGAACGCGCATGTCTCCCCAGCCTGAGCAGAGCCTGCTCATCGATCACGACGACGGCAAGGCCGGAGGTTGGCCAGCTATGGGTGAGCAGATAAAATTTACTAACCGGCAGAAGAGCTATACACTTGATTTAACAAGCCGGGATGGCGGAACTGGCAGACGCAGCGGACTCAAAATCCGCCGGTACTTGGTACCTTGGGGGTTCGACTCCCCCTCCCGGCACCAGCACCAAGAACCATGCACAATGCTGTACTCAGCCAGTCGTTTCTTTTACGGCGGGGCTCGAAGCCACGCTTTCCAAAACTTAAGAAGAGCTGCCGTAATATCTCCAGCCGCTACCGCAGCGGAGCACTGTCCGCAGCGTTGACGGGCTCGTTAGTCCGGTGTGCAACCCAAGAATTCCTCGTGACCCT
>JASICF010000569.1 GCA_030044775.1 Candidatus Sulfotelmatobacter sp.
TCATCGATGTTCCAATTGACACGAAGCCGGTCGGAGAACCTGACCTGCTCAATGGCAAAATATTGTTCAAGAAACCTCAGTTCATCGCTGAATAATACTTGCTGTTGCTGATCCGCGGACAGAACCTGGCGCAGAACGTCGGAAAGCAATTCCAACATGCGCACCGAGCCGGCAATATTTTGCTCGCGCACGAGGACCAACAGAGCATTGAGGCTGTTGAACAAAAAATGCGGATTGAGTTGCATGCGCAGGGCGCCCAGCCTGGCTTCGGCGAGTTGCGCCGTAAGCCGCTCAGCGTAAGCCTCGCGCTCCTGGATTTGCACGAAATACGAAAACGCATACACACAGCCCAGCACCCCAAAATACATAAGAACCGAGAACGGCATAGTGATAAGTGCCCAGTTGAGGTAAGCGGGCCAGAGCGGACCTACGGCAGGATACCTGTGGAGCAGCGATCCCAGGCCGACACCGAAAGCGCTCCAGATGAGGCAGAAGGCGACGGCTCCCGCGATGTGCGCGGCGAGTGTGAGGGTGCGGCGCCAGACCTGAAACCGTGTGCCCAGGTAGGACGGGATTGGCGTCAATACAGCTAGAAACAGCCAGTCACTTGCTATGAAGACCAGGTCCTGCCAGCGGGGAGAGCGACCGCCGAGCCTTGCCTGGACGTATTCCTGCAGCAGCGCAAGCACGGCGGGGACGAGACAACCTGCCGAGATCAGGAGCAGAAGGCGGGGATCCACCATGGAAGACTTGCGCGGAATCGGCCGGTCCACGATCTCAGACATAGGTGTGCTAAGTCGACCTGGCAAACATTTAACCATCCCACCATCGGGGATAGCGACTTAAACCGGACATATGCAGCCAATGGTGTTCAGGGTGCCGCCGGCGGCACAACAACGCTCGCGCTTGATTAAGTCGGGAAGTCGGGTCGCCGTTGCCTGCAAGGGGCCCGCCGCCTGCTGAACGGCCCTTGCCAGCGACAACCCCGCTTAATAGTCTGCATGCGACGTTGATCAATCTTGGACTTCAGATAAGGAGATACATATGTCGCGAATGATGTACCGCTTTGCCGTGTTACTTATTCTGGGCCTTGCCGTAGTCGCGCCGCTGCTTGCGCAAGACCGGAATCAGCCGCCATCATCCGAGGAAATCCGTACGTTGACTTTGCCGCCGTTAACCGAGGAGACCCATGCGTGGGATTCTTTGCTTGGCAAGTGGAACTTCTCGCAGCAGATACACAATCCGGAAGTCAGCTTAAAGGGAACCTGGACGTTCAGTCACATGGGCGACGGTTTCATGATTTTCGATGAGTACCGCACCGACAATGGCGCGGGAGGGACGCTATTCCTGGGCGAAACCTATCGCGCTTACAACCCGGACAAGAAAACCTGGACCTTCGAAGCTACGCAGTATGCAACTCCCAAGAGTGGTTTGAAAGATGGCGAGTGGGATGCGGGCACGACGCGGTTCGAGAACAGCGACATCGTCGATGAGATCCCAAAGGGCGCCGAGATCAGCCGGTATCGGTTTTACAACATAAAGCGGGACAGCTTCTCGGTCCACGGTGAGAAGTCGAAAGACGAAGGGAAAACCTGGGTCGACACCATGGATATTGAATGCGTGCGCGCACAGCAGTAAGAGCGGAATCGATTCCGGGCATGGCCCAATCGCCGAATCTGCCGTGATCTCTGATGACCTCTCCAGAACGGAGGCCGAAAAAATAGTGAAAGGATAACCACCATTCGATAATGCTCTATCGACAGGATTTTGAGCGTAATCGGGATGTTACGCCATTTATCCGTATCATGAGCCTACGATCCCTCGACTACGGCGTAATAGTGCGCCCTAGTCGATTCTCGCTCTGGCGGCGACTATCCCAGAGAAAAAATAAGGCCAAGAAAATCGAGAGGCCCAGGAGAATCTCGGCGATATGGAAGAGATCGATCTGCTCTCGACCCGGCCCAGGATGCAACAAGGATTCGCCCGGTGAAGTGGGGTTATAGAACACCAGAACTTTCGAGTGGGGTGGAAACCGGGCGACGTAATTCTGCACCACCTCGTCCGCCGCGCAATGATTCTTTATATCGATATGCGTCCCAATCCATTCTCGTCCGTTCACCGAGTATTTGTAGGCGACTTCCGGCGACAAACCCGCTGGCGAAGATCCCAGAAAATAACATTGCCGGGTTGCCGCCTGCAGGACGACTCCTTGCGTCGATGGCCAGCTGGCAGTCTGGAGGTCCCGACGATACTGCAAAAGTCCAAATGCACCCGAGAAAAACATCAAGACCGTAAGAATCCTGAATGCGACGGTGAGTACGCGTTGAACGTCAATTCCGGTTCGTTGATAGTAAGAACCGTTCTTGATTGGGCTCTTGAAAATCAGAGTTCTGACACCTGATCCATTCTAGCCAAGGCTGATTGAAAGATGGGCATCTTTCGGGGAATCTGTGAAAAATGGAGGCGGGAATTCTCTGCAGTCCAGACTGCGTGGCGGAGCGCGCAGTCTGGCGCTAACTTTTCTCCGGCGGAATTCCCTGCTAACAGGGAAATTTACAGGGAATTTTCGATTTTCTGCGCTCAAGATTGCACTCCAGTCTCTCTAATTTGCAGATTCTGCTGGCGAAATCTGCGCAGGGTGCTCAAATCGGAACAGGGAAGGAACAGGCAGGTATCAGGGAACGAATTCTCTGATTAACGGCAATAACAGGGAATTTATTTGAACTTAGTGCGAGGGGATCGGCGAGAAGCCAAACTGCATTCGTTGCTCGGTCCAGCTGACGGGAATCTTCTCGCAAAGCCTGGCGAAAGTGAGATCGTCTGGCTGGCGTCCTTCCAGGATTGCTTCGACGATGTCGGGCGCGAGGAACGCACAAGGGAACACTTTACCGATATATCGCTCGTTGAATCCTGCCTGTCTCGCGAGTGCTCGTTGATCGAGTGCCTTGCCTTCGAGCACCTGCTCATACCAGGCGTGCGCTCGTGCCAGGGCTTTCAGGAGTGAAGGCTTGGTTTGGGAGGCAGGCGTTGCTGTCGAGTTCGGGGGCACGACCACATGCACCACTCCACCGTACCGCTTCAATTTGGTCTCAATGTTCAAACAAATCATCTCACTAGCATCAACCGGTTGGCGCTTTTCGCTCATGTCAGCCGGGACAGACTGCTCGCGATTCCTCAGCAGCCGGCACAAGTCTGGTCGAGCGATCACTACTTGGATCTGATCCTCCCCGATGACGACCCGATGCAGGAACGAGGACAATGTCTCTCCCAGATCGCTCGTCGGAAGCGAAGATAATTTCGTGGCAAGTTTCTTGGCGCTGCTGGTCTGCTCCCTGAGAGTGGCCGGGCTCTGTCCCTCGTGTCGCAACTGGTCAAATACGTCAGCATCGGATCGGAGGAAGCCGACGAGTCGTTCCAGCACCCGGCTCTCAAGCTCATGTGCCGGGAAACGAGTCACTCCGTTTTGTTCTTCGCCAGGGTTCTGGACGACCGCCTGAGACACGTAATAGCGATAGCGTCTTCCTCGCCTGACTGTGAATGACGGAGTGAAACGGTTCCCGGCAACATCTTCGACAAGCCCTGTCAGTAAGCTCGACGCTTGTTCTCTGGCTCGCTTGTGTCGAACCTTCAGGTTGCTTTCCAGCTGCGATTGCACTTTGCGCCAGAGCTCTAAGGGAATGATTCCCTTATGCTCACCCCGATACCACTTGTCGCGGTGCCGAATCTCGCCGATGTAGAGTTGGTTTCGAAGCAAGTCATAGAGGGCTCCCCGGGCGAAGGCCACTCCTCCAAGCCGTGCACCGGTTCGGGTCGTCCAGACCTTGCTGCGGATGTTCTCGCGATCCAGTTGTTTTGCCAGCTTACGAACACAGCCGAGCTGCAGATACAGGGAGAAGATCTTCGAGACCAACTGTGCTTCTTTTGGGTTCGGAATGAGCTTCCGATTGTCGATGTCATACCCGAGAGGTACGAAACCTCCCATCCA
>JASICF010000570.1 GCA_030044775.1 Candidatus Sulfotelmatobacter sp.
GCCGTTCGACTCGACCTTGTAATCCCCGGTATACACCGCGGTCGTTGCTGGATCAAAGACCGCGTATCCGTTTTGGATGGTCGGGATGCATTCGCTGTTGAAAGTGATCACGACGGTCGCGTTGCTCTTTGCCTGGTCGAAGGTGCCCGACTGGGTGACGTTCGCCGTCAGCGTCCCGGTTCCACCGAAAGTAATCACGCCAGCAGTCGCCTGGGTGCTGGCGGTCTGCCCTCCTCCGGAATAGGTCATTGTGTTGCCTTGGTAAGTGCAACTCGCCGAGCTTGACCAAGTGTCGTACTCGACGGACGCACCTTGCAGTGTGTAACTTCCGCTGAGGCTGCCATCGGTATAGGTTTGCGCGAGACCCGTAAGGGACAGCATCAGAAGCGAGACTGCGAGGGTGAAAACCTTCACAAAGTCCTCCTGTCGGCGGTGGCCGAGCGTTGGGATAATACAACGGCATTCAGCCGCGGCAATGGCGAGAAAGTGCCAGTGCAGGGTGGGCGAAGCCGCGACGGTCCCTATCTTGGATGGCGATGCCGTCGGCAGGTTAACATCGACTATGCAGAATGTGACGCCTGTGGCGGCCGCAGCTTTTGCCTTCGAATTGGCGATCGCAGCGGCATTCGGCTTCGCGGCAGAACCGACTGCACGGTTCGTACGGCGTTGGCCCGCGGTAGCTCGGATTGGCTTTCCCGCTATTTTTGTCACGCCATACTTGTTGGTTGCCGTTCCTGCGCACTTGTTCGAATGGACCTGGTGTGCCCTGTACTTCTTGTTACCGGTGGCCATTGCCTGGTTGTCAACTCGGGCCGCAGTAGCCGATCCTGAGCAGCGTGGCGACTGGCGCGATGCGTTTATTCTGCTTGTGCTTGGCCTTGCCGTCGATCTTCGCTGGTTCGAAAGCGCTTGGCCGATTGGCCTGCGCGCGCTGAACGAATTATTTCTGGTGGATGCCGGGCTGTACGGATTTCTGGGAGTGCGGCAATTGAGTGGAGTCGGCTTCGACTTCGATTTGCGCTGGAGCGACTGGAAAACCGGATTGCGCGAGCTGGCTTTTTTTGCGCCGATTGTCATCGCCATCGGCATCGCGCTGGGATTTATTCATCCCCACAAGAATGTTCCGGGACTCGGCCCGGCGGCCTTGCGTTGGCTGCTGATATTTCTTTTTACCGCCGTGCCGGAGGAGCTTTTTTTTCGGGGCTGGGTACAGAACCTACTGGAGCGCCGGGTGGGACGTCGAGCAGGGCTCGTGATTGCATCGATCCTCTTCGGCCTATCGCACTTCAATAAGCGGCGCAGCCCGGCCATGCCGCACTTCAACTGGCCCTACGTATTACTGGCGACAATCGCGGGAATTTTCTACGGCCGGGCCTGGCGCGAAAATCGTCGCATACCGGCTTCAACCATCACGCACGCCACCGTGGATTGGCTGTGGGGGCTCTGGTTTTAGCAGTCGCCAACGACGGCCACCACGCGGGAGCCAGCGCGCCGAACCGGTTTCTATTTCTTTGGCTTTGAGGCGGCCACGGCAAGAGAGCGCACCAGATAGTTTCCTTGATCGCTGTCGATCGGCTCCAGGTCCAGCAGTTCCAGTGCTCCCCTCGACGAAACGAAAAGCCTGGTGCGATAGTAATAGATGGTTCCACTCTCGGCCGTGAAATGTGCAAGCTCCACACGCGGTGCGACCAGGGACGATTGCAAGCTAACGCACAAATGGTGTTCTCCCGGGTCGACAGTGACTGGGAAATACGAGTTGCCGTGATTCGCGCCCAGCCATGCTCCATCCATCGCGATCTTAACCGTCGGGTATCCCACGGTAATTGACGTTCCGGCTTCGTGAATGAAGTACACCAGTGCTTTTCCTGCACCCGGTTGCGCAACTGTATCCTGAGTGTCGCCCAGTTTCACCCGGAAACTGACATTCTGCTGGCCACAGGCCGAGGTCGGGGAGCGCGATGAAACCTGGGCCAATGCAGATGCCGCAAGAAGCCAAGCCAAAACAAAGACCTTCATACCAGCCTCCTCCAATTAGACGGGCTTTTCCTGCAAGTAACTCTATCCCTCTTGTCCGACGAGAGTCGTAAAGAATTCTGATCGGTTTTTTCAGGGAGCCGGCATTGAGCGGTACCGTAAATAGCCCAATCCAACTCGCAGATGATGATGCAGGGAGTCGGGTACGCAGATGGCGAAGCAAAGGCCGAGCAGTCCCTGAGCGAGGCCGAGCGCCCAGATATTGTGGTACCGGCGGAAGAGCCAACAGGAAACAATGCCCCATACCAGCGTGGCAGCAGTAAGAGCAAGATTCGGCATATGTGCGCTGGCAAACAGAACTCCGGCCAGCACAACTGTGCTCGAACCACTCAGGCCGATCCCGAGGAGACGTTCCATGAAGTAGTCCTGCAGGAGAAATTGCTGGTAGATGGTCCAGAGAACGTAGCCGGCCACGTGACCGAAGCTGGCCTTATAAAGCGGATGCAGCGTGCCAATTTTCGCGGCGATCAAGACGCTCACGAGCGTCAAAGCTGCCGCCGCGGGCAGGATCCAGAACGACCGCGCCAGGCCACGCGCGCCGAAGCCAAGATCGTCGCGGCTCGGGCGCCGGATCAGCACGACCGTCAAGGTTGCGACCAGCGCGACCGGCGAAAGAATTGACTGTACGGAATCTGGCGACCAGATGATGCCTATGATGAGTCCGTATCCGAGCGCCAATTCGATCAGGTCACGCGCGCGAGTGGAGGGCACTCGAAAAGTATGGCACGGATCAACCCGAAGAGTGGATCACACTTGCACTTTCGGAGTGGCTTCGAGCAGGCTGCGTGTGTACGCGTGGCGCGGGCGTTCCGTGATTTGTTCCGCCGAGCCGATCTCCACGATTTTTCCGCCGTACATCACGGCGATGCGGGTCGAAAGATAACGCACCACCGGCATGGAGTGCGAAATGAAAAGATAAGTCAGGCCAAAGTCGCGCTGGAGTTGTGCCAGCAGGTTTACGATTTGCGCGCCGACACTGACGTCGAGTGCCGAAACCGGCTCATCGGCGACGATGAATTTTGGCCGTAGAGCAAGCGCCCGGGCGATGCCGATACGCTGACGCTGGCCCCCGCTGAACTCGTGCGGATACCGGCGAAGAATGGATTCGTCGAGACCAACGGAGCGGAGAAGTTCGCTGACGCGGTGGCGAATGCTTTTGTCGTTTTCGCCATTCGGAGAACCGCGATTTTCCCTGCGTTCGATTCCATGGATAATCAGCGGTTCGGCGACGATGTCTTCGACGCGATATCGCGGATCGAGTGATGCAAAGGGATCTTGAAAAATAATCTGCATGTCGCGGCGCAGGCTTCGCATCTCGCTACGGCCGGCGGCCAGAACGTTACGGCCTTCAAAGCCGATCCTCCCCGAAGTTGGTTCGATCAGGCGCAGGATCAATCGTCCCAGCGTGCTCTTGCCCGAGCCGGATTCACCTACCAGGCCAAGTGTCTCTCCCGCGTGAATGTCGAGCGCAACATCATCGACGGCGCGGATCCCGTGTCCCTCCCGCGAGTAAACCTTCGTAAGATTGCGAACTTCTACCAGGGCCATAACCGATTTCGCAGTCCACCGATTCCGCGTTGGACCGATTTCACAATCCGAAAAAACAAATTCATTCTATTGCGCGGCAATCATCGGCACTGCGGCCAAAGCGGCCAGCAGGCCTATCATTCTCCAGCGGGTGAAGTGCTCGTTCAGTACGATACGCGCGAGAAGAACCGTGACTGCCGGATAGAGCGACGAAATGACGACCGCCTCATCAAGGCGCCCGCTCTGACTGGCATGGACGAAAAATATCGTGCCGAACGAGTCGATACAGCCGGCGATAACTGCGAGGCGCAGACCAGCCGGAGTGATCTCGCGAAAACTCCGCTGCAGAACGACAATCGCTCCGGTTACGATCAGGCCACCGGTTCTGGTGAGCGTAGCAAACCAGAAGGCTGAGCCGCTGCCTGCTTCGCGAACGCACAGATAGAAGCCGGAAAAGCCAACACCGGCAACGATTGCGAGACCCAGATTTTCAGGTGCGTTGCCGCCGTCTGCGCGGGTGATGAGCCACAGGCCAAGAGCCGCAAGAAAAAAGCCGACGATCGGAACTCTTCCGGGAAGGCCTTCGGTAAATGCGGCGATGATCGCAGGAATCGCCGCGCTCAAGACCGCCGCCACGGGAGCGACGATGCCCATTTTGCCCGTGGAAAGCGCACGGAAAAAAACCGCCACGCCGGCGCTTCCCAGAATGCCGCCCGCCAGCACCCAAATCGCGCTGTGCGCAGAAAGAAATGGGGCGTGGCCGATTCCTGCCAAAGTGCTGACCAAAACCAAGCCACCCAGGTTGAAAACTGCGGTAAAAAGAAAGGCATTAGCTCGGCGTGTCGCATACCCGCCGAGGAAGTCGCTGGTTCCCCAGGCCGCAACGGCAGCCAGACCGTATCCAGCAGTAGCAAATTGTGGCGCACCAGGCATGAAGGACGAGAGTAACACGCGCGAGTGGCCGCTATCTGCAAGAGGACGTGAGGAGATCGGGGTCGTCGTAAGTTTTGGAACGGGCAAGTCCTAAAAATTGACTCTCGCACGAAAAAATCACCACCGCGCTGACCGTCAAGGTCCGCATTTGAGTTAGCACTTCGGGTACTAGCGTTATTGCGGCGGGTCGGGTATTAAACGGC
>JASICF010000571.1 GCA_030044775.1 Candidatus Sulfotelmatobacter sp.
GCGAAGACAAAGGGCGAGTGTTTATCGCCATGGAATTTCTGGACGGCGTGACGCTGAAGCGCCGCATCACCGGACGCCCTCTCGAAGCGGAGTTGTTTCTGACGGTTGCAATTGAAATCGCCGACGCGCTCGACGTGGCGCACGCGGCGGAGATCATCCATCGGGATATCAAACCGGCGAACATCTTCATCACGAAACGCGATCACGTAAAAATTCTGGACTTCGGGCTGGCGAAGAGAACGGACGTGGCGCTCAGCCGCGAGTCCGGCTCTGACGATCCGACCATGTCGATCAGAGATCTCACCAGCAAGAACATCGCCTTGGGCACCGTGAGCTATATGTCGCCTGAACAGGTCGCGGGCAAGCCCCTTGACCAGCGCACGGATCTGTTTTCCTTCGGCGTGACCCTGTACGAGATGGCGAGCGGCCGCCTGCCTTTTGATCGCGACACGCAAGGGGCAACTTATGGTGCGATCCTGCACGAAAAAGAGGAACCGCCCAGCCGTTGGAATCGTCAATTGCTGGCGCCACTCGACGGAATCATCAGCAAAGCGCTCGAGAAGGATCGAGCGCTGCGTTACCAGCAAGCATCGGAGATGCGCGCCGATTTGCAGCGCCTGAAGCGGGACAGTGAGAGCGGGAAGTTCTTCACCGCGGCCTCGAGCAGTACACAGCTGCAAACAGCGCCGCAAGCAATGACGGCGTGGCGAGTGAAGCGGGGAAAGGTCGCGCTCGCGACTTCGGCGCTACTCGTCGCCCTTCTTATTGTGGGAGGCATTTATTACTTGCGCCGGTTGGACAGGCATTTGACCGACAAAGACACAATTGTCCTAGCGGATTTTTCCAATAACACCGGCGATGCAATCTTCGATGAAACCCTGAAGACGGCGTTGAACGTGGCCTTGAGTGGTTCTCCATTCCTGGAGGTTCTCCCGAGAAGCAAGCTCACGGCAACCCTGCAATTGATGAATCGCAAGGCTGGCGAACCGCTCACGCCCCCTGTGGCCCGCGAGGTCTGCGTGCGTGCGGGAAGCAAGGCCTACATCGCGGGTTCGATCAGCAGTCTCGGGAGCCAGTACGTTATTGGAGTGCAAGCGGTGAATTGCAGCAGCGGAGACCTGCTCGCACAGGAATTGACGACAGTCGACAGGAAGGAGAAAGTACTCGATGCACTAGGTAAGGAAGTTGCGGGACTGCGGGCAAAGCTGGGGGAATCACTGGCATCGGTACAGGCTTTTGACGTTCCACTGCAGGACGCGACCACCTCATCCTTGGACGCGCTGAAGGAATACAGCCTCGCCGTTAAGACCTACAACGAAGTCGGCATACAAGCTTCGCTGTCTCACAGCCTGCGTGCCATCGAACTCGACCCCAACTTTGCTGCGGCCTACGACATGGCTGCCGGTAACTACGAAACCCTCGGCGAAACCGAAACTGCTCGCCCCTACTACGCCAAGGCCTTTGCCCTACGGGAGCACGCCAGCGAAGTGGAAAAGCTGAACATCACAGCCAGCTATTATGCGCACGTGACCGGCCAATGGGAAAAAGTGGTAGATCCGCTGCAGGAGTGGGTGGCCAGATATCCGCGGAGCACGTACGCGCGCAACTTTCTCGGTAATGCCTACTCCGCGATGGGCGAGCGCGAAGAGAGCTGCGAAATTTATCGGGAGTCGCTACGAGTCGCCCCAACGAACTCCGCCTATGCGAATCTCTCCATGTACCTGGTCGCGGCCGGTCACTTCGATGAAGCGAAACAGTTGATGATACGGGCAGAGACAAAGGACCACGTGGATAAGGTCGTCTTTCACCAGGTCCGCTACGCCCTGGCCTTTCTGGAGGGAGACTCCCCGGTCATGGCGGAACAGTTGCAGTGGTTCACAGGGAGACCCGAGGAAAACCTTGGAACCTCCCTCGCCGCCGATACCGAAGCCTACGCCGGCCACCTTGTCCAGGCACGCGAACTTAGCCGGAAGGCATCTGACGCTGCCCTTCACTTCGACGTAAAAGAAGATGCGGCGATCTGGCTGGAGAATGCCGCCGTTCGCGAAGCCGCATTTGGCAACGCGGCTGAGGCCGAACAATGGGCTGAGGAGGGATTGAAGCTGTTCCCCCGCAGCCAGGGCGTCCGCGTGGAAGCTGCCCTTAGCTATGCCATGGCAAAAGACGCGTCCAAAGCCAATTCGTTGGCCGAGGATATCGCCAAGGACTATCCCCTCGACACCGAGGTGCAGTCGCTCTGGCTACCCTCAGTTCGCGCGCAATTGGCGTTGAATCACGGCGCGAATGCGGAAGCGCTCAAGGAGCTTGAGCCCGCAATTCCTCCCATCGAATTCGCTCTCATCTCGTTTGCAGAAAATGTGTCCTGCCTTTATCCAACCTACATTCGCGGAGAGGCAGATCTTGCCTCGGGACAAGGAACTGCAGCGGCCGCTGAATTTCAGACAATCCTCGACCACAAGGGCATGGTGTGGAACTGCTGGACGGGAGCGTTGGCACAACTTGGCATGGCACGAGCGGTTGCCCTACAAGCGAAAACTTCACAAGGCCCAGATGCCGAAGCAGCCCGCGCGAAGGCACTTGCAGCCTACAGAGGGTTTCTTACACTTTGGAAGGATGCCGACTCCGATGTCCCGGTCTTCAAGCAGGCGAAGGTAGAGTACGCGAAGTTGCAATAGGTCATGCGCTGTTCCCGGTGCCGATCGCCCGTCTTGAGGACGCGGGCAGCCAACTGTCCCCGACCGGCCATTTCACTCATTGGCAGCCTCCTTCTACGCGTCAGGCGTCGAGTACATGTAAGCACGCATCATGCGCACTTCATCATCCTTCTCGCTCAGGTCTTG
>JASICF010000075.1 GCA_030044775.1 Candidatus Sulfotelmatobacter sp.
ATGGAACGCACGATCTCCTCATCGCCGGGTGTTTTCTCCAGCTTGAGGGATTCTTCGTTCAGCGCCTGCAGCAATTCCTGCGAGGTCTCGAAAAACAACTCCCGCAATTCCGCGCCGCGCTCGTCGGGTGTGTTGGTCACTCTTTTACCTCAATGCGTTGATAAGCCGTGCCGCTGTCGCGGTGCACCATCTGAAACTTGTCGGTCAGTCCCAGCAGGCTCTCCGCGTGTCCCACAAACAAATAGCCGCCGGGATTCAGGCAGCGGTAAAACTTTTCGATCAGGCGCTTCTGCTCCGCCTCATCGAAATACATCATCACGTTGCGGCAGAAGATCACGTCATTGCGCTGCGGCAGGTATTCGGTTTTCAGATTGTGAAAATCGAAGTGAACCATTTCTTTCAACGCTTTCTTGATGGCGTAGCGGTCACCCACTTTGTCGAAATAGCGCAACCGGAAGCTATAGTCGACACTCGACATCTGGTGATCGTTGTAAGCGCCTTCCTGCCCGGTGCGGAGCACGGAGTAGCTGATGTCACTGGCCAGAATTTCCACACGCCACGGCGGAGGCACCAACGGCTTGGGCAGCGAAATCTCGACCGGCAGCGGATTGCGCAGATAGTAATAGGCGAGCGCATCCGCGGAGAGCATGGCGAGCGTGTATGCCTCCTGCCCGGTCGAGCATCCCGCGCTCCACACCCTCACGGAATATTCGCGGTGAGCCTGCTTGCGCTTGAGCATCTCTTCCAGTACATGTTTCTGAAACAAATCCAGCTGCGCCTTGTGGCGGAAGAAACTGGTTTCGTTGACCGTCAGGTTCTCGACCAACTGGGCGAGTTCCTGTTTGCCTTCGGCGCTGATCAGAAGGCGATAGTAGGCGTAGAAAGAATCGGCGCGGCACTCCTTCAGGCGCCGCAGCAAACGATCCTGCAGAAAGTGCGTGCGGCGCTCGTCGAAGTGCATGCCGCACTCCTGGTAGACCAGCGCCTGCAACAGCCGCAGTTCCGCTTCCGTCAAGATTGGAGCAGGTGCTGCTCCCGATGTGCCCATGCGTTTTCCCGTTTATGACGCGACTTCTGAATTCCGATTTCCTACTGCGACTGCTTTATTCCGAACCTTATCTTGGAAAGCCAACCGCCAACATTCGACGATCAGGAAATCCGCTGGCCGCCGCTTTCCGGCCACCTATCGATCGCTCCCGGCTGCCTTCGCTTCGGCCTTGCCAGTCTTTTCCTCCGCAGGTTTTTCCTGGAGGAGATTCGCCGGCGCTAGCAGCTTGGTCATATCCAGCAGGACGATCAAGCGATTCCTCACCTTGCCGAGCCCGGTGACGCAGTTCAGGCCGCCCTCCTGAAAAACTGCCGGGGGAGCTTCGATATCTTCGCCGGCAATTTTGAGAACCTCCGAAGCGGAATCGACAATCAGTCCGGCCAGCTTGCCCGAGTGCTCCACGACCAGGATGCGATTTTGCTTTTTCAGTTTTGCCTGCTTGTCGCCAAAGCGCTTGCGCAGGTCCATGACCGAAACAATCTTTCCGCGGAGGTTAATGACGCCTTCGAGATAGTCGGGCGCGTCGGGAACGGCGGTGATCTCCGGAACCCGCACAATTTCGTGCAGGGAAGTGATGGGCACGCCATAAGTCTCGCGCCCCACCTGAAACCCGACAATATGCAGTTCGCGGTTCATCGATAGCTTGTCCTAGGCGCGTGCGGCTGCAGCCTTGCGAATCTTTGAGGGTTTTTCCTCCGACGGCTCTTCCTGGGCGGCCTCATCGAGCGAGAACCGATCCATAAATTCGAGCAGGCCGCGGGACATCTTCGACATCTGCTCGGCGGATGCCGCCAGCTCGGTCGAGCCGGAAGTCGATTGCTGCACCAGCTCGCGCATCCTTTCCATAGCCTTGACCACGGCTTGCGCGCCCGATGCCTGCTCTTCGACGGCAGAATTGATCTCGTGGGTTATTTCATTCAGCCGGGTCGTGGCGCGCGCAATTTGAGACGAGCCGTGAGACTGCTCATTCGTGGCCGCGCCGATCTCCTGCGCGAATTTGTAGACTTCGGTAACCACGTTTGAGATCTTGCGCAGCGCCGCGTTCAACTCGCCGCCGAGATCCAGGCCCTCGTTCACGATGCCAGTGGACCGGTCCATGTTTTCAACCGCTTTGCGAGCTTCTTTCTGAATGCTCTGGATCAGCTCGGAGATTTCCTTGGTTGATTGCGCCGATTTCTCGGCGAGTTTGCGGACTTCGTCGGCGACCACGGCGAATCCAAGTCCATGCTCGCCGGCGCGCGCCGCCTCGATGGCGGCGTTCAGGGCCAGCAGGTTGGTCTGCTCCGCGAGATCGTCGATAACTTCGATGATTTTGCCGATGTCGTCGGCACGAGCGCCGAGCGCGCCGATGATCTCGCCCGAGGAAGTAATCGTGGCGTTGATGCGGTTGAGGCCGTCGGTGGCCTTCTCCATGGTGGTGATGCCGCTGTGAACTTCTTCGCGCGACCGGTTGGAAATATCGAGCAGGACCTTGGCGGTATCGGCCACGCGCTGGATCGAAGCGACCATCTGATCGATCGAAGCCGAGGTCTCGCTCACGCTCGAAGCCTGCACCTGCGTGCTCTTCACCATGTTCTGCACGTTCACGCTCATCTCATGCATGGTGCTGGTTACTTCGTCGATGGCGGAAGAAGCCTGCAGGCCGATCTTCGCGGAGTCGTCGGAAGCGTTGGCGACCTGACCAGAGGCGCTGGCGACCTGGGCGGAAGCGTCGCGGACGCTGCGCACCAGGCGACCCAGGCCCTCGACCATTTTTGCGAAGGCATTGCCCAGGGTGTCATGGGTGGATCGCGGCTTGACCTCAACCGTGAGATCGCCGCCGGCAATCGATTCCGAAACGCCGGCCATCTCCTTGAGGTAATTCACCATCTTGGCGAAGGTGCGCGCCAGTTCCCCGATTTCATCCTGGCGGTTGACGTCAATCGAGTGTTCAAGGTCGCCGGTATCGCCGATCTGCCGCGAGACCTTCATGAGATTGGTCAGGGGTTCGGTGATGGACTGTGCGGTTTTGAAAGCGACGATGATGCCGAGGCCCAGGGCGACCAGAGTGCTGATGATCGCCGCGAGAATTGTCAGGGTGCTGGCGGTCTCATCCGATTTACGGCCTTCTTCTACGAGCTTGCGATTTTCTCCATCGGCCACATCAAGCGCTTCAGTGAAGTTTTTCACCCAGGCGGAGGCGTCTTTCTGCAGGTAGTAGATCTGCAGTTCGGCCACGGTGGCGTTGCCGGAGTCGACATCCTTGCGTTTATCGATTAGCGGTTGCGCGAACTCTTTGGCCCATGCCTGCGCGAGTTGGTCCACTTTGCTGAACGCGGAGCGCTCCTGATCGGAGTTCGAGAGATTTTTTGCCTGCTGCAGCTTCTCACCGAGAACTCGCAACCCGTCATTCATGTGGTCGACTTCGCGGGTGTCGCCGCTGAGCAGGTAGTTGCTCAGATACAGGCTGTTCTGCATCATTTGAGAGCGCACGTCATTGGTGGAGTCGGCCAATTCCAGCGATACCTTGGCGGCGTCTTTGGCCGCGTGCTCTCTGTGCACCGCCACCAGGTTGACGATGAACAGCACGACCACCATGCTGAGGATGATTCCGAAATTCTTGTACAGTCTTTTACCAATCGTCATGCCGTTCCTCCGGCCCGAAAAGCTTCTCGCGATCATTGAGCGTCAAACTTGAAATCGACCACCCCTGAGGTTTCCACCGATGCCGGCTCAAAACGCCATTTCCTCACCGCATCGAGCGCCGCGCCGGCCAGCACCGGATGTCCCCCAATCACTTTGGCCTCTTTGACAGTGCCGTTGGTAGCCACCACCACCGCAACCTTCACCGTGCCCGTAAGGTTCATCTTCCTTGCCAAATCTGGATAGAGCGGCTGTACTTTGACCTTTGCCCGGCGAACGATCTCGCTTTGCGAATCCTGGGTCTGGTTTTGATTCTGGTTCTGCGCTCTGATCGCTTTTCCGCTTGTGATTATTGCCACTACGGCGATCAGTGCAGCGATTCCCCCTCTGCGCAAAGACACAGTTCCTCCGGCACAATCGTGGTGATTCCATGGGAGCAACGCCGTGGCCACGCACCGGGTTTTTGGAAAACCAAAGTAATGCTGGGGATGTGATTGAATCAGTTAGGCTTAGGGCAATTTTTAGGCATGGTAAGCGGGTACGTTTGCGAATTAACCCCGTCTCATTGTTCGCTTGGGTTATAAAGAGTTCTCAAGTTGAGATCGAATAGGGCGCTTTTTCTCGGGATTTCACAGTTCGGCACCCATTTTCCCATTTTACTTGACTCAAAATGAGATACAGACGTATTTTTCCAATAGTTTCAATCACTTATGAGATTTAATCCCATTGGCAGGAAGGAAAGGGTGCGGTCCTGAAAGACTTCGGCCACGAATCGAAGATTTCGGCGCAAGGCACAATCGCGCTCAGTTCCGAAGAAGCCTTTCAGAACCTGCTGCTACAGATCGCGAACCAGGCTGCAGGTCGCGCCGATGGGGCGCCACTGATTCAGCTTTTCTGCCGGGCTTGCCGGGAGTTCTTTCAAGTGAGCGGAGTTTATTTCTGGCGCCTCCATGCGACCGGTGAACTCATCGGGGAGCAGGCAGACGGCAAAATGGCCGAGCGGTTCATCGGCTTGCGCCTGCAGCCTCAACAGAGCGCGATTACCTCGGAGGCCGTGCGCCAGCGCCGCACGATTTTCGTCAATGACTGGCAGCCTAATCCTTCGTTTCCCGCGGCACATCAGTTTGAAGCGCGATCGCTGATGGCTGCTCCGTTGGTGGTTTTCGGCGAAGCCGTCGGAGCGGCGACCTTCCTGCATGATTCCAACGAACAGTTTTTCAACGACGACCTGGCCGCCAAAGCCACCATTCTGGCGGGACAACTGGGAAGCTTGTTGGAAGCGACGCGTCTGGGCGAAGCTTCGCGCGAAGAGCATCGCCGCGCCGAAATTTTGGCCGACGTGGCCAATGTTCTGCACGGGACTCCGGATGTTGTCTCAGTCATCGAGTCGCTGGCCGATCGGGTGCGTGTTTTGCTGCGCACGAGACTTGTGTCCGTCTTGCTTCGCCGCGATGGTCCGTTCGAATTGCGGGCGGTTTCTGCCGACAATCCCCAGTTGGCGGTTGCTTTTCGCGCGGCCCACGACCGGCAGACCATCAGGTTTGCGGCCGACCTGGCGCAGCGTGCGGTTTCCGCGGGAGAGGCAATCTCGATTAGCATCAGCACCGACCAGCCTTCCGTGGGATCGCTGGTTTCTGCCGGAACCCTGATTGCCGCGCCGTTCCGCACGTCGCAAACGCAGGGAGCGATTCTCGTTTATCCCAGGCAGTCAGGCGCTTTTACGGTGGAAGAAAAGTCGCTGGTCATGGCGATCGCCGGTTTTGGGGCGGTTGCCGTAGCCCATGCCGAACTATGCGCGACGGCTCAGGGGCAGGCGCGGGAGCTTCATCAGTTGCTGGAGATCTCATCGGAGCTAAGCTCCCGCGGAGACCTCGAGCACTCGCTGCAAGCGTTCGTCGTGCGCGCAGCGGACTTCCTGGGATTTGGCCGGTGCTTTGTCGCCCTGCAAGAGCAGGGGCAATTCCGCGTGCGCTATGCCGCCGATCGTGGGGAGCCGCAGCGGGTGGATGACATTTTTCCCGAAGGCGTTGCGACGGGTGCGCTGCGGGCCAAAGAAGTTTTCTGGTCCGACGATCTTACAAGAGTTCCCGGCGTGAACCTGAAGGTGGTCGCGCAATACCAGGCCCGGCAGCTGCTCACCGTGCCTCTGGTCGGCGCAGCCGGATCCATCCTCGGCATGTTCGGAGTGCTCGATCGACTCGACCAGGGCGGGATCTCGCAGCTGGATATTCGCCGCGCTCGCGCTCTGGGCACGCACGTCTCCGTGGTCCTGGAGGCGGCGCACAACCTGCATCAATCGGAACAGCACCGCCGGCGCGCCGAAGCGCTGAGCCGGCTTACTCGCGAAATTGACGGTGCGCTGCGCCTGCCCGAGTTTGCCCGCAAATTCATCGACTGCGCGATCGAACTCTCGGAGGCTCGCGGCGGCGCTCTCGCCCTTTTCCAGGAGGGGAAAGCCGAGATCGTGGTATTGCATCCGCAGTCCACAAAAGATTCTGTGGACAAATCGCTTACCGAATCGCCCGATGCGGGAAACAAGCCCGGCGCGACGGATGCGATGACAATCCCCGCAGCGGGAGATCGCACCCTGCAGAAACAGGTTGCGCAAGCGCTTTCCCAGTTAGCTGCAAAGCAAGCCGGCTCGATTATGTCCGGTTCGGCTGCCGAATTGTTGACGCCCGAGCTGGCTGCGGCTCTGGGGTGGCACAACTGCGTGGCAGTGCGTATTGGCGCTTCAGACGGCGAACCAGCGGGGCTGCTTTGCCTTTCCGGGCGGCCTGGTCTGCTCAATAAAGAAGATCGGGAACTGCTGCAAGCCATCGCCAGTCACGCCGCCATGGTCCTCGAGAACGCGCGCCTGTTCACGCGGATGGAGCGAGCCAGCCGGCATTGGCTGGAGATCTTCGATGCCATCACCGACTACATCGTAGTGCATGACGAAAGCGATAAGGTCCTGCGGGTGAACCGCTCGCTGGCCGCCATGATCGGGGTTTCGCCGGGCGAACTGATCGGCGTCAATATGCGAGCCCTGCTCGCCCTGACGAATGAGCCTGCGCTGTACTCCTGCCCGTTTTGCCGCTCGGGCAACGATACCAAGGACGAATTTGTCCATCCTGCGCTCGACCGCACTTATCTAGTTTCTACTTCGCGCGTGCATGGAGCCTCGGGCGAGAATCTGCAGACCATCCATGTGTTGAAAGACATCACGGACCGTCGCGAAGCCGAGCGCCGCTACCGCGAGCTGTTCGACAACATTCAGGAGGGCCTTTTCTTCAGCACGCCCGAAGGCCGCTTTGTTGAAGTCAACGACGCTCTGGTCGCCATGCTGGGGTACGGGAGCCGCGAGGAGTTGTTGCAAGTCGATATCCCGACTCAAATCTATCACTCGCCGGAGCAGCGTCAGGCCCACGCAGCAGCCATGGAAAAAGACGGCCTCTTGCGTAACTTCGAGGCCACGCTTCGCCGCAAGAACGGCTCGCCGATCTACGTGCTGATCAATGCTTTCGGCATGTATGACGCTTCCGGCAAGTTATTGCAGATTCGCGGTTTGATGCTCGATGTGACCGGGCTGCACACCTATCAATCCGAACTGCAGCGGGAGCGCGACTTTTCCGGGAAGATCCTGAGCAACACGCAGAGTTTCATCCTGGTTTCGGATACGGCCGGCCTGGTCAGCTATGCGAATCGCCGCTGGTACGAGGCAGGATTCGAGCAGGGCGATCTGATCGGACGTCCTTTGCTCGAACTCGCAGCTCCGGGCTACGTGCGGGCTCTTTCCGATGCGCTGCAGGCCACGCTTCGCGGAGGACAGGTGGACAACCTCGAACTGAAAATCCTGCGCGGGAATGGAAATTCCGGCCAATTTTCGGTGAATCTGAGTCCGATGCGCGACGAGCAAAACAATATCAACAGCATCGTCGTGGTCATGACCGACATCACCGACTCGGCAGAGCTCCGGGATAAGCTGGTCCATACCGAAAAAATGGCCGCCGTCGGGCAGCTTGTCTCCGGCGTGGCTCACGAGGTGAATAATCCACTCACCGCAATCCTGGGTTTTGCCGATCTGCTCCTTGAGAATCCGGAGCTACCGGATAACGCGCGCAAGGACCTGCGCGTGATTCTGCAGGAAGCGCAGCGTACCAAACAGATTGTGCAGAACCTGCTCAGCTTCGCCCGGCAGATGCCGCCACAGCGAAATCCAGTGCAGCTCAACCTGATCCTCCGCCGCACTATCCAACTGCGTTCCTACGATTTCTCGAGCCACGGTGTCGAGGTCATCGAGCAACTCGACGAGAGTCTGCCTGAGGTGATGGGCGACGCACACCAACTGCAGCAGGTTTTTCTGAACATTCTCAACAACGCCTACGATGCCGTGCACGAAGCGGCCCGGCCTGCGCACATCGAGATTACGACCGCCCGGACGGAAAGCGCGGTCGAGGTTTCCTTTCGCGATAACGGGCATGGCATCTCCCATCCCGATCGCATCTTCGATCCCTTCTTCACAACCAAAGAAGTCGGCAAAGGAACCGGCCTCGGCCTGAGCATCTGCTACGGCATCGTGAAGGAACATGGTGGCGAGATTCTCTGCCACAACAATCCGGACGGAATTGGGGCCACATTTATCGTCCGCTTTCCCGCCGCGCCGCACACTGCCTCTCTGGGTGTGGCCGCAGGAGTCAATCAGCCATGAGCTCATCCGCAATCACCCGGCAAGAGGCGCAACCCGACTTATTGCCCGTTCTTCTGATCGAGGACGAACCCTCGATCATGGCTTTGGTCAGCGCCACGCTCGAGCGTAACGGTTATCCGGTCGTCTGCATCGAGTCCGGCGCTGAAGCTCTGGGGCTGCTGGAAAGAGGGCAATTCCTTGGCGTTATTTCCGATATGCGCACGCCCGGCGGCGTGGATGGCGCCCAGGTCCACAGCTGGATTTCTCAAAACCGTCCGGACCTCGCCGACAAAGTCGTCATCATTACCGGCGACTACGCGAACGAAGAGACCGTAACCACGCTGCGAAAAATCGGCGCGCTTTATCTGGAGAAACCTTTCCGCGTGCAAGACCTTATTGCTGCTATCGAAAAAACCATGGGGAAAGCCCGGTGACTGCCACACTGAACAAATCGCTGAATTCGGAAGACCTGCGAGTCCGGCTGCTGATTGTCGATGACGAACAGACCATCCGCAAACTGTGCATAACCGTTGGAGAAGCGCTCGGCTTTATCTGCCTGGAAGCCGACAGCGGCGAATCGGCGCTGACCCTGCTGGAAGAACAGCCGGTTCACATGATTCTGAGCGACATGGTAATGCCCAACATGTCCGGCCTGGAATTTCTGGAAAAGGCGAAGAAACTCCTGCCGCGCACCGAAGTGGCGCTCATGACCGGACACGGATCAATTGAAACGGCCGTGCAGGCGATGAAACTTGGGGCGTACGACTACATCACCAAACCATTTTCGCCGCTCGAGGAGCTTCGGCTCTTTTTGCGCCGCATGGCAGAAAAAGTGCGCCTGGTGGAAGAAAATGAATTTCTGCGCCAGCGCACGGACTCGGAGACAGCGGTTCACGGCATCATTGGATCGTCGGCAAAAATTCAGGAAGTCCTGCGCGTCGCCTCGCGGCTGAAAGACACGCGCACTGCGGTGCTGATTTCCGGCGAGAGCGGGACTGGCAAGGAACTGATTGCCCGCGCCATCCACTTTCGCGGGGTTTTTTCCAACCGCCCTTTCGTGGCCGTCGATTGTGGATCACTGGTGCCTACTCTGATTGAAAGCGAACTCTTCGGCTACGAAAAAGGAGCGTTCACCGGCGCCCTGAAATCGAAGCAGGGCCTTTTTCAATCGGCCGACACGGGCACGATTTTTCTCGATGAAATCGGGGAACTGCCGCTGGAAATGCAGGCCAAACTGCTGCGCGTGCTGCAGGAGAAAGAAGTGCGTCCGGTTGGCTCGAATCAGCGGGTCAAGGTCGATGTGCGCATCATTGCGGCGACCAACCGCGATCTTGAGGCTGCCTATAAAAACGGAACCTTCCGCAAAGACCTCTATTTCCGGCTTAATGTCGTCACGGTGCATGTTCCGGCGCTGCGGGAGCGCCGCAGCGATATTCCGCTGCTCGTGAACTGGTTCTGCGAGCGCTATGCTCCGGGGGCGGATTTGCGCGTTTCCAACACCGCTTTGAAAGCCCTGATGAATTATGACTGGCCCGGTAACGTGCGCGAACTGGAAAACTGCATCGAGCGGGCTGTCGCCCTTGGCAATGGAACTCTGATCAATCCCGGGGATCTGCCGCCGACCGTCGCCGCACTGAATTCTTCCGCTCACGCATTGTCCGATTCCGCGGAAGAATCAATCTCCGATATTGCCATCGCAGACGAGGCGGCTCTGCAGGAAGGCGATCTGGTCCACGTTCCACTTTCGACGACGGATCTTGAGGATATAGAACGGGCAACGATTCAGCGCGTGTTCGAGCAAGTCCGCGGCGACAAAGCTCTTGCCGGACGCATGTTAGGCATCAGCCGCGCAACTCTCTACCGCAAACTGAAGCGGTATAACATCAACGGCGCGCCAAGCTCGGAGCCAAGCCCCACGCTCCAATAAAAAAGCACCCTGAAAAATCAGGGTGCTTTTTCCAGCTGCTGAACCAGCCTTTATTCTCCCTGTGGTTTTTGCTGGTCCTGTTTCTTTTTCTCCTCGGGAGTTTGCGGCTTTGCCGGTTGCTTCGGCGGGGGTTGAGCCGGTTTGGCTGCCGCGGGCGGATGCTGCTGTGGCGGAGGCGCAGCTGGATGGGGTTGCGGCGCCGGTGCGCGATTGGGTTGCGCGGCTGGCGGATGGTTCGGCTGCGGCGCGGGCGTCCGGTTTGGCTGCGCAGCTGGCTGCTTTGGAGGAGTTGCCGGCGGATGAGCCGGCGCAGCCGGTTTAGCCGGAGCTGGTGCAGCCGGTTTAGCCGGAGCTGGCGCAGCAGGACGCGGAGCTGGAGCCGGTGGATTCGCCGGGCGAGGCGATTCTTTTGCGGCCGGCGCCGTCGCTGGAGCCGGATGGGCAGCAGGAGCCGGCTGTGCCGGTCGTGTGGCAGGAGTTGGTTGCGCGGCCGGTGCAGGCTGTCCGCGTTTCGCGGCTACCGCAGCCGGACTTGGGTGTCCAGATGGCGGTTTTACCGGCTTGGGAGCCGGTGGCGCGACCTTCACCGCCGGCCGCATCGCCGAAGGTGGGCGCAAGGTAGCCAACTGAGTTCTGGGCAATGGCTGGCCGGGATGGGCAGCCATGGCGGCCTGTTTCTTCTCGAACGGTACGGGCGGAGGGGGAGGAGTCTTCTTTGCGACTACCTGCCTGCTCATCACCGCCGCGGGAGGGGCGGCGACGTGTCCCGCGGTCGCAGCTCTGCCGCCCAACACGCTGTCGCGGGTTGGATTTACAGCCACGTGAGATCTCACCGGAGCAGCCGTGATTTGTTGCGGCGTGACTCTCACGGCAACTTTTCCAACGGGCTGCCCACCCGCGAACGAGTTTTGCGGGACGGCCACGACGGCGCCCGGCACGCTGCGGTTGGCATAAGTGACGTTGGTGATGGTCGTGGTCTTGTTGATGATGGTTGTGTTGTAAACCATCGTCACCTGCGTGACATTCACGGTGGTGCTGCTGACGTTAACCTGCGTCATGTAAGCTTGGCTGACGGGGTATGTCGGGACGTAGACTTCACGCGGGCCCAACGGGAACCAGCCCACGTTTCCGCCCCAGCCACCACCGCCACCAACAAAAACTACGAGCGCTGGTGCGTAGACTGGCGGCTGCGACGGAGGACCAGCGACCCAACCCCAGCGGCCCGCGGCAAAGACCCAACGTCCATAGTGGAACGGCGCATAGCCCCAAGGAGCATCATCGACCCAGGTGTAGCCCCAGGGATCGATCCAGGCCCAGTGGCCCGTGTGATACGGCGCCCAGCCGTATTCGACACGGTTGGGAAACCAGATATGCCCATACATGGGGTCATCCTGCCAATAGCCGTAGTCATCGAGGTCTTCGTATCCCAC
>JASICF010000572.1 GCA_030044775.1 Candidatus Sulfotelmatobacter sp.
CAGTTTACGCAATCACAATCGTCGTCTCTTTGAACGCTATGGGCGCGATATAGGCGCAGATATTCCCACGCCGACGAACTACGCCGACGCGCTCCGGCCGTTGCTCGACCGGTTTGGGAACGAGCGCGGTCTAACGATCATTCTTTTTACACTCGATGAATCAACCTACAGTCGAGAACTGGCGCCGCTTGCGGGACATTATCCTTGCCTTCGTCTCGGCCCGCCATGGTGGTTCCATGACAGCTCGGAGGGGATGATACGCTATCGCGAGCACGTGACAGGGACCGCAGGCTTCTATAACACGGTGGGGTTCAACGATGATACGCGGGCATTTCTTTCGATTCCCGCGCGGCATGACATGGCGCGCCGCATGGATTGCAGCTTTCTGGCAAAGCTGGTAGCGGAGCACCGAGTGGACGAAAACGAAGCGTTGGAAATTGCTCGCGACCTGACCTACAACCTCGTCAAGAAGGCATATCGGCTGTGAAGGCGTAATTGGAGAGAACAGCAGCGCTGACAAACCAAACGGAAAACGGCGCGTCTACCGGCGAAGATCGGCCCAGCCTGCGTTGGACCGTCTGCGCCATGCTATTTTTCGCAACCTCGATCAACTACATGGATCGCCAGGTGATCGCAATTCTCAAGCCCACGCTCGAGCACAGTATTGGACTGAGCGAAGTGAATTACGGATATGTGGTCGACGCGTTTCAGATCGCCTATGCGATCGGCCTGTTGGGAGCGGGGAGAGTGATCGACAAACTCGGCACGCGCATCGGCTACATGCTGATTATGGCGGAATGGAGTCTCTCCGCCATGAGCCATGCCCTCGCCAGCACAGCGCTGGAATTTGGACTCGCGCGATTTTTTCTTGGCCTTGGGGAGTCTGGCAACTTCCCTGCCGCAATCAAAACGGTCGCGGAATGGTTTCCGGAGACCGAGCGCTCGTTAGCCACGGGAATCTTCAATTCGGGAGCCAACATTGGGGCGATTTTGGCGCCGTTGATCGTGCCATGGATCACCCTGAGGTATGGCTGGCACGCGGCTTTCTTGAGCACCGGACTTTTCAGCGGGGTCTGGATTCTGTGGTGGTTCTCCCGCTATCGCACGCCTGATTTCCTTTCCGGAAGTACAGAAACGGGGTTACACAAAACACCGATTGAACAGGCGCCTTCAATACCGTGGCCAAGGCTTTTGCGCATGCGGCAAACCTGGGCTTACACGGTTGCGAAGTTCTTGACCGATCCCATCTGGTACTTCTACATGTTCTGGCTTCCGTCGTACTTCAGCGCGAAATTTGATCTCGACCTGTCGCACCTCGGCCTGCCGCTCATTATTGTCTACAACGTCTCTGCTGTGGGAAGTATTGGTGGAGGCTGGCTACCTGCGCTGTTCCGCCGGTTTGGATTCTCCCCCGCAAACTCGAGGCTGGCTGCCATGCTGTTCTGCGCAATTCTAGTTTTGCCGATTTATGCGGCCGGCCACGTGAATTCAGTTTGGCCGGCGATCGCGGTGATCAGTCTGGCAACCGGAGCGCATCAGGGTTGGTCGGCGAATTTATTCACGACCACGTCCGACATGTTTCCGCAGAGCGTGGTAGCGTCCGTCGTGGGAATCGGCGGCATGATCGGCGCGATTGGCGGCGCTCTGTTCGCCTTTTTCGCAGGGCATGTTCTGCAACTGACGCACAGCTATGCGAGCCTTTTCGCGATCGCGGCAGGGGCGTATCTTCTGGCTCTCGTCGCTCTGTACTTGCTTGCTCCCGGATTGAAAAAAGTAGAATTTGCGGTGTGATCGTTTCTAATCGCCAACCATGACGGGCATTTTCAGCTTAGCCAACAAAACCGCCGTCGTGATCGGCGGCACCACAGGAATCGGACAGACGATCAGCCTCGGTCTCGCCCGGGCCGGTGCCGATGTTGCCGCCTCTTCGAGACGCAAGGAAAACGTCGAGGAAACGGCGAGGGAGGTTGAGCGCTGCGGCCGGCACACACTACGGGTGTGCGCGGACGTTTGTGATCGGAGCTCTCTCGAGCATTTGCTTGCGCAGTCGTTGCGTGCGTTCAAGAAAATTGACATTCTCGTGAATTGCGCCGGAATTACGAAGCGCACGCCCACCTTCAACATGACGGAAGAAGAGTGGAGCGAGATCGTGGAAACGAATCTGACGGGTACTTTGCGAGCCTGCCAGATTTTCGGCAAGCACATGCTTGAGCGCGGAAGTGGCCGAGTCATCAATATTGCCTCGCTCAGCAGCTTTCTGGGCTTTATGGAGGTAGCGGCATATGGAGCCAGCAAAGCAGGGGTGATGTCTCTTACCCGCCATCTTGCCGTGGAGTGGGCCAAGAAAGGCGTCACGGTGAATGCGATCGTTCCCGGAATTTTCCGCACAGCCCTGAACGCCGGCCTTCTCGACAATACGGCGCGCGGCAAGGAATTGCTGATGCGCACTCCGATGAGCCGCTTTGGCGAAACGGAAGATTTGGTCGGAGCTGCGATTTATCTTGCGTCGGATGCGGCTTCTTTTGTCACTGGGCAGTCAATCGTGGTAGATGGAGGATTTCTGGCAAGCGGGGTAAACCAATGATGACGATCGACCGGAGAACCTTTATTCGCCTCTCCACCGCCGCCTACGCCGCGCTTCACGTGCCGCTCGCGTCTGCCGACAGACAAACAGCGTCTCTCCGCCTGACGCTGCGGCCAGACCGGCTCGGCAACAAAATTGGAGCCGATTTCACAGGCCTTAGTTACGAATCGGCACAGCTCGGAAATCCGAATTTCTTTTCCGGTGACAATGCGGGATTGATCGCGTTCGTGAAACGGCTGGGAAATTCCGGAGTGCTGCGCATTGGCGGCAACACGAGCGAGTACTGTTACTGGAGGCCGAGTGCCGAGGGAAATGCATCGACTGCCGCGAATCAGATTGTGGGACCCGACGCGGGTCACAAGGTGCCGCCCGCGGTCAACATAACGCCTCAAGCAATTCGCAACCTGCACGATTTTGTCGATGCGGCAGGCTGGAAGCTCATCTACGGCTTGAACATGGGGACGGGAAGCGTGGAAGATGCTGCCGCCGAAGCGGCGTATGTGATGGACGTGGCCGGGCCGAAGCTTATTGCTTTTCAGCTCTGCAACGAGCCTGATCTGTTTTACGGCAATGGGATTCGCCAGTCAGATTACGAATTCCCGCAGTTCTCCGCAGAATGGCAGCGCTTTTACGAGGCCATCCGCGCGCGCGTTCCGAATGTCCCGTTCGCCGGACCAGACACGGCCTTCAACACCTCGTGGCTGGTTCCATTTGCGCAGAAATTCAAAAACGAAGTGAAGTTTCTCTCGCAGCACTACTATGCGGAAGGCCCGCCCACCGATCCTTCGATGACGATTGAACGATTGCTGCGACCGAATCCGAGACTGCAGGAGGAATTCGACGGGATGAAAAAAATGGCCCAGGAAACCGGCTTGCCCTTCCGCCTGGCCGAGACGAACTCCTGTTACTCGGCGGGCAAGCCCGGCGTGAGCGATACGTTCGCATCCGCGCTGTGGGGAGCAGATCTGATGTATCAGCTTGCGTCGCAAGGAGGAGCGGGAATCAACTTTCATGGCGGCGGCTACGGATGGTACACGCCGATTGCCGGCGCTCCCGAGCATGGCTTCCTCGCGCGTCCTCTTTATTACGGCATGCTGCTTTTCGCGGAAGCCGGCGCGGGACAGTTGATTGAGGTGCAGCTCGACCCTCCCGATGATGCGCCGCTACTCACCGCGTATGCGTTGCGAAGCGATGGCGGCAGCATCAAAGCAGTGATTTTCAATAAGAACCTTGACCGCCGCGTTCAACTCGGCGTGAATGCACAAGCAGAGTACGCAAGCGTGCTGCGGCTGCACGCCCCGCGCATCGACGATACCACTGACGTGACCCTGGGCGGCGCACCCGTCGGAGCCAATGGAAGTTGGTCGGCAGCCTTGATCGAAAAACTACCGGCACAAAACGGCGTGGTCACACTCGAGTTGCCTTCTGCGAGTGCTGCCCTGCTTGCGTTTGAAAGCTAGCCACCAGATTTTCACGCGGTTTTCTGCAAGCGAAATTGGCCGGGCTTGTAATCGCCCGGAACAATCCTGGCGGCGATGTTCAGGCGGTTCCAGCCATTGATGGCCACGACGGCGAGTGTGAGATCCGCCAGTTCCTTTTCGCTGAAGTGTTGACGCACGTTCTCATAAACCTCATCGGGCACGCGGCCGTCGGCAACAAGCGTGACGGCTTCCTTCCAGGCGAGCGCGGCACGTTCGCGATCGGTATAGTAAGGACATTCGCGCCAGGCTTCCAGCGAATAGAGCCGCTGCTCCGTCTCGCCGGCTGCACGCAGGTCTTTCGAGTGCATGTCGAGACAATAGGCGCATCCGTTGATCTGCGATGCGCGAAAGTGCACCAGATTT
>JASICF010000076.1 GCA_030044775.1 Candidatus Sulfotelmatobacter sp.
TTTCTGGTGCGCTGTGATGCCGCCCTTTTCCGGCGGACGCTCGGCAAGCTTGGCCAAGGATTTCTCGATCCCGGCAAAACCCTTGTCGAGAAACTTCTGTTCGACCTCCAGCACAGTTACGTCAAACCCGGCAGTCGCGCACACTTGCGCAATGCCGGATCCCATGAGGCCACAACCGAGAACACCAACCTTCTTAATCTCCATGATTGCTTCCTTCACACTTATGGCTACACGCCAGAAATTCTTGTCATCCTGAGCGAAGCGAAGGACCTATGCATTCTGCCTGCACCGCGAGATTGCTCGGAGCCAACCCCCATCCTGACGGCTACGGAAACCCAGGGCATTTTCTGAAGCGTAAGGAAAAATGCATAGATCCTTCGCTTCGCTCAGGATGACAGACATTCGAAATACGAGGGCGAAAGAAACCTTAATTCATGCTCTCGACCACCATCGCAATCCCCTGCCCGCCGCCAATGCACGCCGTCGCCAGCCCATACTTCTTCTTCCGCCGCCGCAATTCATACAAGAGCGTGATCACCAGCCGCGTCCCAGTCGCACCCAGCGGATGCCCCAGCGCAATCGCGCCCCCATTCACATTTACTTTTTCCCGATCGAGCCCCAGTTCTTTTTCGACTGCGAGATACTGTGCGGCAAAAGCCTCATTCACCTCAATCAGATCGATGTAATCCAGCGACAGCCCGGCCTTCTGCAAGGCAATCTTCGTCGCCGGCACCGGACCACGCCCCATGACCTTGGGCTCGACTCCGGCAATGCCCCAGCTCACAATCCGTCCCAGCGGCTCGATGCTGCGCTTGCGCGCTTCTTCAATCGACATCAGCACCACGGCTGCCGCTCCATCCACAATCCCGCTGGCATTACCGGCCGTCACCGTGCCATTTTTTCCAAACGCGGCCTTCAACTTTGCCAAACCTTCCATCGTGGTCTGGGGACGCCGGTGGTCATCTTCCGTCAGCGATTCTCCCGTTGCTTCACCCTTATGATTGCGCAGCGGAACCGGAACCAGTTCCTCCTGAATTCTTGCAGCCTTGTAAGCGTCGTCGGCACACTTCTGCGAACGCAGCGCAAACTCATCCTGTGCCAGCCGCGTAATACCCTGCTGCTCGCCATACAACTCTGCCGTATTCGCCATGTACAAGCCGCAGTAGCTATCGAGCAAGGCGACCATCAGCGAGTCTTCCAGCTTTCCGCCCGGAGCCAGGGTAAATCCATCGCGCCCGCGAATTGAAAATGGAGCCTGCGACATCGCCTCCATCCCGCCCGCCAGAACAATCTTGGCTTCGTCGGTCTGGATCATCTGAGCGGCGCTCACGATCGATTGCATCCCGCTGCCACACAGGCGGTTCACGGTCAACGCTGGGGTTTCGGTCGGCAATCCCGCGCGCAGCGCAACATGCCGCGCGCCATATAGCGCGTCGCCCGAAGTCTGCTGCGCGTTGCCGAATACCGCATGATCGAATTCCTTGGCCTCGATTCCGGCGCGGTCCATCGCGCCCCGCGCGGCAACCGCGCCCAACTCCTGCGCGGTAAAGTCCTTCAACTTGCCGCAATAGCGGCCAAAGGGCGTGCGCGCCCCGCTGACGATTGCAATATCACCTGGTTTCAACATGATTGTCCTGAAAAGATCGCGTACTCAGAGCGGATCAAAAGTGCGAATCAAACTGGTTAGTTTAGCAGCGCGCGAGGAGGTTTGACCACAATGCTGCTTCCGCTTGGTTATACATTGTGACGCACAAACAGCAACCCTTCGCGCGCAACGTCGCAACCAACTGTCCAATCAAGCAAATCCTGCCCGAGCAAGTATTGGAGGTCGGTTAAATGGGGAACCCCATCTCCCGCGTTCTTTCCACCACCGCCCTCATTCTGGCAATAACCACCGGCTCACAGGCCGCTGAGAATGTTCTGTTTTCTTTCACCGGCCTCAATGGAAACGGGCCCAATGGCACATTGGTTTCCGATTCGAAGGGCAATCTCTACGGCACAACCGTCGAAGGCGGGTCGAGCACCAATTGCTCCCAAGGTTGCGGCGTCGTATTCAAGCTTTCACCAGGACCAAATGGCGCTTGGGAAGAAACCGTGCTGCACAGCTTCGCGGGTGGAAACGATGGAGCTGATCCCTATGCGGGGCTGATTCTCGATTCGCATGGAAATCTTTACGGCACAACCTTCTTCGGCGGCGGCACAAGCTGCACCGATGCCTACGGAGACCAAGGTTGCGGTATCGTTTTCAGGCTCACGCCATCGGGCGATGACTGGAAGGAAACCATCCTTTACCGCTTCCAGGGAGGTACCGCTGGCGACGGCTCCGGCCCCTTCGCTGGCGTGATCTTCGACACTCGGGGAAACCTCTATGGAACTACTCTGAACGGCGGCGACCAAAGTTGCCTGTGCGGCACCGTCTTCGAACTCACGCTTAATTCCGAGGGCGAGTGGAAGGAAAAAATTCTGCACAATTTCGCTGCCGGTTCAAATGATGGGGCCAATCCTTACGGTGGTCTAACGTTCGGTGCACACGGCGAGCTCTACGGAACCACCTACGGCGGCGGCAATTATGGGACTGTCTTTCAGCTTGTCCCCGAGTCGAGCAGTTGGAAAATAAAGCTGATCCATATTTTTCAAGGCGGGGCCGACGGCGGCGATCCCTATGCAGGAGTGATTCTGGATACGCTCGGCAATGTTTACGGCACCTCGGCGGCGGGTACGGCCTTCGAACTAACGCCGCATAGCAATGCCTGGACAGAAACCATTTTGTACTTCTTTAACGGCGAGATTCAGTTCCCGTCGTCTCCGTTGGTCTTCGATAAAGCGGGTCATCTTTATGGAACCTGTCTTTATGGGGGTCCGTACGACAACGGTGCCGTATTCGAGCTTGCAAAATCGCCATCGGGAACCTGGACTGAGAACCAAATAGTCGGATTCTCCGGGAGCGATGGGGGATATCCCTACTATGCCGGCTTGATCGTCAACTCAAAAGGAGATCTTTACGGTGTAACTGCTGGCGGCGGCACGGCCAACGATGGAGTGGTCTACGAGATCAAACCGTAAAAACAGCGCCGCCGGATTCGCCGTAACCGAACCTAACGCTACGCCACGGCCCCGGCTGCAAGCGCCGCGCCCAGCGCAACAATTTTGCCCGCGCCTTGCGCGACGGCCGCCTCAAGCGCCTGTTCCGCGCGATTGATCACTTCCGTCACAATATCCAGCGGGTCATAACTCTCACGAACGACGGCCTGCGCCAGTCCTGCGGAAAAATCCAGTCCACGGCCTTTGTCCGATCCATCCTTCGCGGGCAACTGCACTCCCGCAATGATCTTGCGCAATTTCTCGAGCGCCAGCATCGCCTCTTTCTCGGCGGTTTCTCCGAGAATGATCGCAATCGTCGTGAGGTCGTAGCGGAATGCCAGATCGTTTGTGCGGATGTTGGCGGCGATCTGCTGGCCGATTTTCTCCATCGTCGATTCCAGCGCGGCCTCGCCATACTCTTTTACCAGCGCCGCGCTTCGCCCGAACTGCAATAACAGGATCGAAAGCGCCGCCGA
>JASICF010000573.1 GCA_030044775.1 Candidatus Sulfotelmatobacter sp.
GCTCTCCGGCGCGAATGCGAAGCTCTATGTGGCCTCGCGTCTTCTGTTTTCGATGGGCCGCACGGGATGGGCGCCCGCCTCGCTGGGAAAGCTGAATGCGTCCGGATCGCCTCGTCTCGCTCTCTTGGTTTCTTCCTATGGGATTGTCACTGCGCTCATCATCGAGAAATGGGTGCCGGGACAGGCATTCGTTTACATCATGGGCGCCGCGTTTTCCGGCCTGATCTTTTCCTGGGTTGTTTCTCTTGCTGCCCATATCAGCTTTCGGCGGCGGCTTACGCAGGAACAGGTTGCCAACCTGCCCATGCGCTCCCGGCTTGGAATCTGGGGCTCGATCATCGGCTTTGTGCTGGCCACGGTCGCCATCCTCCATACAATATTCGCTTCACGCGCGGATGAGACCGGCGGATTCGTTTTCTTCATTGTTCTCTCGGTCGCCTACCTTCTGCTCAGGCGAAAGAGATCTCGTTCCGCCGAACCGGCGGCAGCGAAATGAGGCTCTTCTTTTCCCGTTACCTTCGGAAATACCTTGAAAAGTATTCCAATTACTAACGTAAGCCTGCCCGTCATTTTCCCTGCCACTGCAGTGTGCAGCTCCGTTAGCCTCAATTGCGGGTGTGCAAAATTCTTGACCACGGGATGAGTCATTGATCTGCCACACACTTATTCCCGCTTTGTTGCTTCGCTCCTCCGACTCGCGGCCGGTTGCGTGGTGCGTCGTCGGAGTCTTTGCCGGCCTCTATCTGTTCTACAAAGGATTTCGTCTTCTTCAAAAGCGGCATCTCATCCTCGATACGCCGGTCTCCAAGGTTCGCAGCGCGGCGCTCGGAATGATCGAGATTAACGGGTTGGCCGTTGGACCTTATACGCTGATTGCCCCGATCACGGAGCGTCCCTGCTATTTCCACCGCACCGTGGTCTGGGAATGGAAACGCCGGGGTAAGAATAACCAGTGGGTGAAAATCGCAGCCGAATCCACGCACGTGCCTTTCTTTCTCGACGACAACACGGGCAAAGTCATGATTGACCCGCGCGGCGCTGAACTCGATCTACACCGCGATTTCCAGCAGGAATTCTGCGACGGATTCTTCACCACCAAAGAAGAAGCGCCGCCCAACGTGCATAATTTTCTGCTTCGCTACGGCATCAGCACGCGCAACAAAATTAAAGTCGAAGAATTTTGCATCAAACCCAAGAACGCCCTGTTTGTTCTGGGAACGCTGGACGAGAATCCCACCCTCGAAGTTACACCGCAACCGACCCGAGACGTTGAACCGATATCGTCGGTCAGCAGCACCAATTTCTCATTTGCTTTCGGAGCTTTATCGTCATCGATGGGAAGCAGCGATATTAGCGGAAAATCGCCGTTCGTCAGCCTCGCCAGCAGCCGCCCGTCGGAGGATGAACGCCTGATGCAAGCGGTCCTGAGCAAGCCAGGAACGGATGGCCCGAACCCCGCTCAGCCCAGGCAGGTAATCCATCTCTCGCAGCCAGTCGCTCCAGCAGAAACAACCGAAATGACCCAGCAACAGAAGGTCGCAGCGGCATTGACGAAGGCAGGCATCACAAATCCTGCAGCCTGGGCGGCGGCGAAGATTGCGCCAGACCCGATCGTCCGAAGAAGCGATGCCATCGGAATAGCATCGTCCGGCACAGAGATCGACACGTCTCCAATTCCTGCGGAAGCTGCCGGGCTACCTCAGGGCTTCGAGCAACATCCTCGCGTCGTGTTGATGAAAGGCAAAAAGAATCCCAATTTCATCATCTCGTGGCGCAGCCAGCGCGACATCGCCCGTTCGCTCGGGTGGAAGTGCACGCTGATGATCTGGGGCGGCCCTGCTCTCACGATTCTGTGTCTTTACGCTTTGCATAACATGACGAACTGGTTCTAGAAATGCAGACCTTTAGGAAGTTCACCGCTCGGAGTGGCAGCGGCCCGTCGAAAGTCTGCTTCCGATCTGGATCGGCCAGCACCAGCCTTCTAATCCCCTTCTGAATAAGCGCGCTGGTTGCGAACGTTCGGTTTAGTACAATGAGTCGCGTGAGCAATGTCGTTCGCATTGGAATCCTGGGCGACTTCAATAAGGAGTTCCGTTCCCATCACGCTACGCCCGATTCATTGCAACACGCCGCCCGCAAGCTCGATCTGAAAGTGGAGTCGGAGTGGATTCCAACTCCGTCGCTTACCCAGCCGGATTCGGAAAAGATGCTCGAAAGCTTCGACGGCCTGTGGGGTGCGCCCGGCAGCCCGTTCAAGAGCTTCGACGGCATGCTCAAAGGCATCGAGTTCGCCCGCCGCCGCGACTGGCCTTATCTCGGCACCTGCGCGGGCTTCCAGTATGCGCTCATCGAATTCGCGCGCAACGTTGTGGGCATCGCCGATGCCGATAGCGCGGAGAACAATTCGGGCTCGAAGAATATCGTTATCTATCCCGTAGCCTGCGCAGTGCCTGACCGCAAAGGCGATGCGCCTAAGCTTTCGGGCATGGTTCCCGAGATTCGCCTGCGTCCTGGTTCCTATTTGCAATCGTTTTATGGCAAAGACAAAGAAATCGTGAGCGAGGAATTTTTCTGCAATTTCGAAGTGAATCCAGAGTTCGAATGGGCCACCATGGAAGCGGGATTTCCTGTCGTCGCACGCGGAGCGCAGGGTGAGATTCGCGCCATCGAATCGCCCACGCATAGGTTCTTCGTCGCAACCTTATTTCAGCCGCAACTTTCCTCTACCGAGAAAAAGCCGCATCCGGTTGTATTGGCGTTCGTTCAGGCCGCCGCCGACTGGGGACGCAAGAAGCTCGACGATAGCGTGCTGGAATAGCTGCTTCGTCTGCTCTAGCCTTCCCAGTTACCAAAGTCCCTGCCCCTCGCGTCGCGTTCGCTACTGCACCATACGCATCTATTTTTGCCGCTCCACTTCGCTAGACTGCCGGGAACCCGCAGGAAGCGGATCAGATCAGGGAAGGTTACGCGCCACGCTTCGCTGATCGCGGACATTGTTTGGGCGCAGCGAGGAGCCGCACCTGATGCACGGGCACGTGGTCCGTCAGCTTTACGTTCCGCTGAACACGCTGATCAGCTATATTCCGGTCATCGCCACGGTCGTGACGACTTTTTTCAGCATTATCCTTGCCCGCGCAACCCTGCGTTACGTCGAAGCGACCGACAAGGGTCTGGCTCTTGCCCGGGAGGAGTTCGAGCGGGAATGGACGCCGGACCTGCACGTCAAACTCGAGCGCGTCTCCGAAACCGAGGCCAGAGTGATCGTGACCAACCTGGCTAAGACTTCGGTTCTTTTGCAGCTATTGCAGTTTCGCAAGCTTACCCATGCCGTCCCCTTCGAACGCTGCCGGCTGAACGACCCGCTGGTTGGCGGAAGCACGTGGACACAGGAAATGGGCCGCCGCATCATCGCCTGCACAGAGAAGAATTTCGAAGGGCCCATCGCCGCTTGCATGACCTTTTATGCCGCGGGACGTATGTTCCGCACCGATTGGTTTCGTTCGCAGATTCAGGTGCGCAACGGCCGCATCGTCAGCCTGGAGCCGAGTAATATGCCCACCCGGCGCGTGCGCGTCGTCGAACGCAAAGGCCGTCCGGAGCGCCGCCGTGAATTTGCCTTCGATGTAACCGCGGCTCTCCCCGACAACAAACATGTCGATTCTGATCTTCTGGTACCGGCAGTGGCTCGCAGCGCAGCGGTTGAGGCGGGCTAAAGTTTCGCTGATTTCGCCCGCCGCCGCATTTTCCTCATCCATTCCGGGGAATACATGGTCCCGCGGCATTTGCTTGATCCACAGTGGCAGGGTGCAGGAGCCTCATCATCATATAGGTTGTAGTCCCAAAGCAGCTCTTCACCCGCTGCAATGTCCCGCAAAGCGAAAATCCACGCACGGCCCTTGATTTCGTCAATTTCGCAATTGGGGTCGCAGGAATGGTTCAAGTAAGCGCCTAATCCTTCGCCATCGATGATCGTGCTGCCGTCTTCCAGACCATACAGGTAGGTGCGAGGCGCTCCATCGTATAAGCGATCGGCTTCTTTTGGGGAAATCCGTGGGCCATCGTACTCGACAACCCGCGCACCTTTACGAATTGGAGCATTCGTGAACACTCCGACGGAGTGAATGCGCGAAGGACGAATCACGAGGGCCATCCAATTAATTTCACATGCCGGTGCGGATTAAGGAAGGCCCAGCGGAGAATTTTTCGATAGCTTAATATTGCGCGATTCCAAAAATGGCGGACGCTTCCATCCAATCGAAGTCCATGCTGGACGACATTTTGATCGCACTCCACGAGGAAGGAAATCCGCCGCGCTAACGCGGCCGCGGTAAACTTTACCGCGATTTCTACGGATCGTAAACCGAGCTGCCGAAGCCCTGCTTGCGAGCCGATTCCTGCATTTCCTCAAGCTGCTTCTTTTGCTCGGCAAGTTGCGCCTGCATTTGTTCGACTTGCTGCTGCTTCTGCTGCTGGCGCTCGTTCCACTGCTCGCAGCCGCGCACGCAATTGCCGGGAGCGAAATGAATCGACTCATTGAGATGATCGATCTCATGCTGCAATTCTGCAACCTGGCTTTTCTGCTCCTGGATCTGCGATCTCATTTGCTCGCTTCCCTCTTTCATTCCGCTTGAAGGATCAGGCAGTGGAGCTTTGTCGGAGTCGCCCTTTTGGTCAGCGGCATCATCCGAGTGTCCGGCGTCTGCGGAATGGCCCGGAAGATTGGCATTCGTAAAGACCTTGGGCGTCTTGGCATCTTTGGACTGAGCGTCCTTGGCGTGCTGCTGCCGCTGTTGGCGGGCGAGGTCGCCCAGAGACGGTGAATTGTCATACTGCGCAACCGCTGCGGCACCCATTAACAAGAATGCGCAGGCGGACCGGAACGCGAAACGCTTGTGGCTAACTCGCATAAAAACTCCCGCGTGGCAACTCGCAGAATTTGACCAAACTATCGGGAGATTTTATTGAAAAAGGCACATCAAGCATTCGTTACCAAAGGAGCATATCTGTCGCGGCTCTTGAGGGAACCGGCCGAAGGGCGCTGGCGCTTCATCGCTCCTTTCCTCGCGCTGCTACAATGCCATGTTTCACATGGGGTTACGCGTGCGCGTGTGGAGACCGCGAACCGGCGGCTCGACATCCGCGTACTGTCTTGTATGGTGCCGGTTGCGGTGCGAAAAGCAGGCACCTCACCGCGCCCTTGGCGCAATTCGCAATAGCAGATTCGTTTTGCTGAAAGCCGATGGCTGATTGGCAGACAGCCGTTTTTTGGGGAGCTAACGATTGGAAGACGTCCACGTAACGGCGATGCTGGTGCGGCGCTGTGTCGCCGGCGACGCGGCTGCCTGGGAAGAGATCGTTCAGACTTACAACCGGCGCATCTACAACATCTGCTACCGTTTTGCCGGATCGGGCAACGACGCCGAAGACCTGACGCAGGAGGTCTTCATCAAGATGTACCGCACGCTTCCGAGCTATGACGCCTCGAAAGGTGCGTTCGTCACCTGGGTAACAACCATTACCCGCAATCTGCTGGTCGATCACTTCCGCAAAACCAAACAGGACCGCGTGACCGATTCGCTCGACGCGCCGGTTTCCGCGCAGGAAGATGCGCAGCCTTTGAGTGAGCAAATCCATGACCAAAGTGCGCCGCCCGATGCCAGCGTTCGCAGCCGGGAGCTGGGGGAAACGGTTCACGCCGCCCTGGGCAAACTTTCGCCTGAGCTCCGCGAGGCAGTGATTCTAAGGGACTTACAGGATCTTGATTATCGCGAAATCGCAACCGTTTTGAAGGTTCCGGAGGGGACTGTGAAAAGTCGAATAAATCGTGGGCGCGCGGAACTTGCGCGCCTTCTACAACGTACCTATAGGCAGGTGATGTGATGCCAGAACACACCAATAACGGAATGCAGTGTCAGGAGTTCGACGGACTGCTCGCGGATGCCATCGATGGTATCCTCAGCGGCTCGCGGCTCGACCGCTTCCAGGCCCATGCGCGGGCTTGCTCCGCCTGCGGGCCGCTGCTCGCCGAAGTCGAGGCGGGCCGCAACTGGCTGAGGGAACTTTCGGAGGTCAATCCTCCGGCCAGTCTGGTCACTAGTATTCTGGCATCCACAACGGGCGTTGAGACCCAACGCCTGCGGGTTCACGCGCCGACGCCGCAGCGTGCCTCTCTCTGGGAGCGCGTACAAGCCTGGCTGTCGGGAGCGACGCAGCCCGTTTTTGCCCAGACTTGGGCGACGGTGCGGCAACCGCGGTTTGCCATGTCGTTCGGCATGGCATTCTTCTCGATCTCGGTTGCGCTGAGCGTGCTTGGGGTTAAGCCGGCCGACCTGAGCCACGTGAGCTTGCGGCCTGCGGCCATCCGGCACACGTATTACAACACGCAAGCCCGGGTTGTGCGATATTACGAGAACATCCGGTTCGTCTATGAGGTGGAATCGCGGGTTCGCGAGCTTAAGCGCAACGTGCAACCTGCCGAGCCCGCCCCGAATGAGGCGACGCCGGATAAGAAAGAGCACAAGGACAACACAACACAACAGCCTGAGCAGAAGCAAGAGCGCAATTACAGCCAGCCTGATAACCATCTCGTGCTGGCCAGCGCCCGGCTGGGTCCATCTGTCAACGATGCGTTTCGAAAAAACGATCCGTCTGTAGTGTTGGTGAGCACGTACAGGAGGTTCGTATGAACTGCGCCACGCATCCCGATATTGCCGCGGTGGCATTCTGCCGCACTTGCGGCAAGCCGCTCTGCGGCAACTGCACCCGCGACGTCCGCGGAGTCATTTACTGCGAGTCTTGCCTCGCCGCGCGTCTCGACGGCACCACGCCGCCAGCGCCTGGCGCGGTTCCACCTTCGCCCGGATACGTGCCACCGGCTTCTGGATTCGTTCCTCCGGCCCAAGCGACATATCCGCCGGTCGGAGCCCAGCCTGCGCGCTCTTCGGGACCGAATCCGGCTGTGGCCGGCATTCTGGCGGGGTTCTTTCCCTTCGGTGTCGGCGCCGTTTACTGCTCGCAATATGCAAAAGGACTTGCGCACCTGATCATCTTCGCGATGTTGATCTTCGCATCCGGACACGCCGGAGGCTGGGATTGGGTCTTCGGTCTGGGCATTGGATTTTTCTACGTCTATCAAATCATCGACGCAGTGCGCACCGCTCACGCGTTGCAAGCCGGGCAAGCTCCTCCCGATCCCTACGGCCTTGGGCAAACCTTCAGCCTGGGCGATCGGAGCGAATCCAAAAACATCCCGGCGGTTGCGATCATTCTCATCGG
>JASICF010000006.1 GCA_030044775.1 Candidatus Sulfotelmatobacter sp.
TGTCTTGCTGCGTCTGCACGGGGCATTTCCACCAAATCATCAGTGATGCAGTTCGGCGGTATTGTTTAGCGAGGCGATTTTTCCGTTGCGAAAATCCGCCCCAGTCTCGCGCATGGCTCGCAGCACCGCCGGCCAATCCTCGAGATCGGTGGCAAAAATTCTTGCAATCATCTGTTGGGTAAGCTGGGGAACCAGACGATTCAGCGCGACCGGGGCGTAACCTTGCTCATCAGCCAGCCGCGCCCAGTAAAGGTTTGAGGACTCCCACGATTCGGCAAGCAGCCGGCTGGCAAAGCCGGAGAATGCGGGCAGGGGCGGCACGTTGAGCAGTTCGCTTGCGTAGCTGTAACTCAATGTCGGGTGCGGTATCCCGAAGTCGTGGGAGAGGCGCGCCCAGCTGACTTCCTTCGGAGATTGGCGCCGCAACTTCACCAGTTCCGCGCCCGCGCTTCCGTAAGCGCTTGCGTCCTCAGGATGTTTACTCTCGAACTCTCCGCACAAATAGAAAGTATCGGCAGGAGTAATTTGGTCGAGAACTTCCGATATCCGCTTCTCTTTTATTCCCAGGTCAACGCTCTCCAATTCCCGGGGCAGCATACGATCGGAAAGGATCGCCATTACCTTGGCCCGGAGCTGGTCGTCGTTTGCCGAGGCGGTAATTATTTCTTCGCCGCTTCGCTGATAAAGTGCGGCGGCGTGCAGTTCCGCTGGATTCACATCCCACCAACGCGGCAAAACTGAGCTCACCAGGAGGCTTGGAACCAGCTCTTCCCAAATCAGCGCCTGAACATTCTTGGGAGCGATGAAATCCTGCTCCAGCTCGGAAAGTACATACGGCAAATCGGCCAGGGAGCCGACAAAATGGGCGCCGCCGCCCGCCGGAGATCCGATTCCAAACAATTGCGGCGCCTGCCAAACCGCTCGTATTCCTTCCACCGTTTCTCCGGAAAAATCATGCGACCGGACAAAGAGCGGATTGACGTGCAGCGCCTGCGCTCCCGGCGGTTCGTAATAGGCATAATTCAGTCCAACCAGAATGTCGCGAAGGAACGGCGCGAGCTGACCACGTGCCTCATCGATCTGTCCGGACGAGGGCTTGGCGGCTTTGAGCACCCTGGCCACGCCGGCTTTCATTTCCAAGTCGGTATGATGAGTGTTGTAAAAAGGAGGCGCCCACTGCGATCTTTCGCTGCTAGTGAAGATGGGCTGCGGCATCTGGAACTCATGCAGCTCGTCGGCGAGGCGGAGGACATATTCCTCCGGCGGGTTTCCGCTGGCCTTCTCTCGCAAACCGTCGTCCAGAGCAATCAGCGTATCCAGTGAAACCAGTCGCTGAGCGTCGAGCACGGACCGGATATTATCCCCAAGCTCGCGGTGAATCTGTCTTCCCTCTGGCGTAGTCTGGCTAGGTCCAGCGAGCAACTCCACGATCTCATCCTGCGAAATTTCGGTTTTCCCGGTCGCCGCCCGGAAGAGCTGCGAAAGTGAGGCGCGTCCCGCTTCGTACAGCTGACTTGACGAGCGGACCCGCTCGAACGGCTTGATGATGTTCTGCCAGGAATGTTCAAGATGCGCGCCCGGGATCTGGCCCTGGCGCGCCAGAATCTGCCAGATACCGATGTTGGCCTGGATGATACCCAGCGCATCGTCCCGCTCCGGGTTGGGAAGCTTATCCAGATGATCGGCAACCTTCAGGAACAGTAGGATCGAAGAGTCGCCCAACTCCGGAAATTCTGAAAATATTCGATACTGATCGCTGAAGTCAGAGAATCTAAGGCACATTGAGCGAACTGCTTCGGAGCCCAACCCGTGCCCATGCGACCGCCTGCTGGAAAGCTGGCTGAGCGCAAGATACGCCTGCAGCGGACCATCGTCGACATTTTCACGCGAAAGAGAAAACATTCCTTCGAGCAGGTCGTCGGGGGTTTTTATGTTGCGTTTCTGCAGATCTTTTACGGGATGGGGAGCATCTTTCCAGTGCGACAAAACCTCCCGCCAGATTTCGATGCCTCCTGGAACGAGGGGTTCATCCTCCGGAGTCCACTCAGTCTGAGAAACCAGAAGCAGGAGCCACGGCGCCGGCCGGAATACTCCGGCGGTTGCGCTGGTCGGTTTGGCGGGCCGCAGGCCGGCATAAAATCGCCGCAACCGCGAAGATCGCGTAAAGTGCGCCTGTTGCTGTCCGCTTACATTCGAAAGGACGTCGAAATATGCGGCCAGCCAGCCGTCATCTTTCGCCAGCAACTTCTCAATAAAGTCGGCCGGATCGCCCGGGCTGTCGCCGGCCAGCTCCTCCCACGCCGCCTCGGCTTCCCTTCCGCCGGGTACGAGAACTCGCCCATGACGGATGCAGATGTGCGCGCCGTAGAAGTCAAGCAGAGCGGCATAATCGAGCAGCCCTTTGATTCCGACCTTGCGCTGCAAGTACTGTCTGGTCTCGGGATCCATCTTGGAAAGAGCCCAGTACAACCGCGCGACCGTGCGGTCGCTCAAGATCTCATCAACCGTGCCCTTCTCGTCATCGCCGTGACTCTTTTTCCTGCCGGAAATCTTCCAATCCGCCACGGCAAAGAGCACGGGAACATCCGTCGAGGAGAATGAGTATTGAAATGGCTTGCCCGCTTGCAGGCTCTGCTCAAGTTCAGTCAGCGGAAATCCAGAATCAATCGTAAGAAACGCTCTCTCGGCATCCCCGGTCAGCAACGACATGCCGGACTCTCCGCAGTTCGAGACGATACGATAGCCAAGAACATGCAGAAGCGGCCCGGCATCTTCGCATCCCGAAACCCGGATCACACCTTCCTTGCCGGCCAGCGCCGCCAATTCTCTCGCCTGTGCAACATAACGGGTCAGAAGAATCAGGTATTCAGTCGGGCGGGTGCGGCCTTCATAACCGATCGTCGATACATTCCAGCTCAGCAACGGCAGAACATCATTCCGCGAGGTCTCCTGACTGATTCCCGCCATGCGGAGAAAAGACCGCAGGGGCCCGGGAATCAGGAACTCCGAAGGCGAAGGCCCGATGTCGCCGGAAGACGGAGTTCCGCCCGCTTCGGAATTTGTGCCGCCTTTGCCATTGACCGCGCGGGCCGGGAGAATCGAGGACAGAACAACGCAAAATACTAAAGCGAGCGACAGGTGAAGAAAGGACTTCATGGCTGGCTTTCTCTCCGGTCTTAGGAACTTCTAAACGCCGCACTTCTAAGGCAGCATTTTTTCTGCCAGGCCGGTTTTGAGGGCGGTCTTCATCTCACAGCGCAATCTTTGGTTGCCCCAGGCCTTAGCGCATCGCCCCGCAAAATGCGGTGTCGGCCAACATACTCCATTTGGGGGCAATCATCCAAGAGAGTTTTTGTTAAATTTTCATATCTGGCCCATGTCGGGCTTTCGTGTCCGTCTGCGGAGCCGCGGGCTGGTTCTGCGGAGGTCTTTGGGCTCCAGATCTGATCTCCGCCGGGGGTTGCGAAAGGTGGAAGAGACTTGCATCGATTCGGAAGCGATTAACGGCGAACAGAGAGGATGACGGAATAGCGAGAGGGGTTTACTACTGCCGGCAATCACGCCAAAGCTTTTCTCGATTTCAGGTTTCAGCTCCAGCGCCGCACAATCCGCGGTTCATGGTGGGGCAAAGCGAGCTTTTTTCGGTCAAATGATATTCGTGTCCAGCGCAGCGATGAACTGAATGCCGGGAATGACCTGCCCGATCAAGTCATTGTCATTCGTCAGAAATAAGTCGGTGCCCGCTTTTGCGGCGCAGGCAAGGTGAATCGCATCGGCGGATGAGACGCCGGGCCGGGCGCGGATTTCGGCATAGGAATCGGCAAGGTCGACCGTGTAGGGGATGATCTCGATCGAGCCTTCAACAAAAAGCCTTCGAACCCGCGCCGCCGTTTCCAGTTCACGCCGCTTATGAAAACCCACGAGCGTTTCGCCCACCGTAAACGCGCTGGTGCAGAGCTGATCTTGCCGCTTCCTCATATTGTCGCGAATCTGCTGTACGCGCCCCGCAAAACGGGAATTATTCTCCAGCCAGTAGATAAACAACATCGTGTCCCAATAGATTCGGCTCATGATTTGCGGTTCATGATTTTCGGGTTAGAGGGTCTCTGCCGGGAGCATAGAAGTTGGCCCGCTCCTGTCGCAAATATTCCTCGCCTCCACCATAGGAGGCGTAGACATCCTTTCCGATTCCGCGAAGGGAATCCCACATTTCGTCGGCGGTTTTCTTTTCCGGCATGGAATTCAACATTTCATAAAGGAATGTGACTGTGGTGCTTTGGCCGGAGGGAGGACCGGTTTTCGAGACAATACGCAGGCCATGCTCTTTAAGGAACTTCTTCGAACCGAGAGCCGCACACACGAGAGGAACCCGATTGCTCAGGCCCATCTCACGGTGTACCTCGCCGACATTAATCGAGATAATCCTTTCTTTGCGGCGATGTGCCTGCAATACATACTTCTCATATGCGTGGCGGCGGATCGCGTCCGAGCCGGAACTCGATGTTTCAGCACCAAGCTTGCTCATGCATGCTATGATTGCATATTCATGCGTAATAGTCAATACGTATTCGGTTTTCATAGCCTCTAAGCAAGTGGTTTGACTTTCTAGTCTGGTTACTCCTAGTCTGGAATCAGTTCTTTCTCACGGCCAATCCCACTAGTGGGGGCGTCACGGCTTCGACGGAGATGCTTGCGGCCAGGAGGCATGCCGGGGTGCACACACCCGTAATCGCGTGCAAAATGATAATTGCCAATCAAACAATGGCATACGCAGCCTAATTAATTAGGCAGCCGCTCTTCACAGCTTCGCCCTTGGGCTGTGGCCGAGCGTCGCACAGAGGGCCGCTCTTTTCAGTTACGTCTGGGCTGGGAAGCTAAGATCACAGGCTAGCGGCTGGCGTTTCTTGTCCGTTCTGAGCGCGCAGTCGCGAACGTCCCGGGGATAAAAAGCCTGGGGCATGAACCGGAATAAGCATGTAGTCTCTTGGCCAGTAACATTTTCGGACGCGGGTTCGACTCCCGCCGCCTCCACCAGATTTCCCCTTAGGTTCCGTTGAGTTCGAGGTCCTTCGCGGAAAACGCTCAGGATTTCGGCAGCAGACTTCCGCTTCGCTCACGCCTGCTAAACGCCTCAAGTTCGACTCCCGCCGCCTCCACCACTTTCCGCTTACCAGGTCGCTCGGCTTCGCTCTCGGGATTTCGGCTGCTGGCTCCCGCTAAATTGCGCAACATGCTGACCTCGAAAGGAACGACCTACTGCGATTGCTGGTAGTAGGGACACCCATAACAGTAAAAATGCAGCACAGCCCGATTGGAACGCCAAGGGGATTGCTTCCTTTGGGCCGGGACGCTCAGTGAGCGGGAACAACCCGCTTACTGAGCCGTTCCTTGAAAGGCGAATGTATGCGGACCTTTGAATACAAATTCGCAGTGAATGTTGGCGAAGAAGGCGAATTTGGCAACCTCGAAAATGGGCTGAATCGTATGGGAGATGCGGGCTGGGATTTAATCTCCGTTGTGTCAACCTCTGTGCCGGTGCCGACGCGAAAAGGCCGACCCACTCTGCTGTATTTCTTCAAACGCGAAAAAGAAACGGGAACGCCGAGTTAGGATTCGCACTCGAACTGTGGAACTGCCGCAACATGCTGACCATATAAGCAACGACCAGAAAGCCAGAAAACGCGCTGAGTTCGGTCGTGGTCAATAAGCCTAAATCGCCTGATTTCAATGGTTGACTCCGCGCCTCGCATCTCTCCACTCGAAGAGTCAACGAGTAAGGATTATCCTTGTAGGATGTGGCCCCGGACAATCGCCATACTTCTTTTCGAATGTGCTGTTTCTCTTGCGCAAGTGGCTGCCAGATCACCTGCTAAGCCT
>JASICF010000574.1 GCA_030044775.1 Candidatus Sulfotelmatobacter sp.
GAGCGGTTGGCGAAGCTGGTCGGTGGCGTGGCCGTCATTAAGGTGGGTGCCGCGACCGAAACCGAAATGAAGGAGAAGAAAGCCCGCGTGGAAGATGCGATGCACGCAACGCGCGCAGCCGTGGAAGAAGGAATTGTTCCCGGCGGCGGCGTGGCGCTGGCTCGCTGCGCGAGCGCGCTCGAGAAACTGAAGGCCGAGGGCGACGAACAAATCGGCATCAACATCGTGAAGCGCGCTGTGACCGAACCGCTGCGCATGATCACCGAGAACGCCGGTGAAGAAGGCGCAGTCGTGCTCGGCAAGGTGCTCGACTCGAAGGATGCGAACTACGGCTATAACGCGTTGACCGGCGAGTATGAAGACCTGGTCAAGGCAGGCGTGCTCGATCCGACGAAGGTAGTCCGCACCGCGCTCACCAATGCCGGTTCGATCGCGGCTCTGATGCTCACCACCGAAGCGCTGGTCGGGGAGATTCCGGAGAAGAAAGAAGCTCCGGTCCCGGGCGGCGGCCATGGCGGCGGGATGGGAGATATGTACTAAGTTAGGAGCAGTAAATTAGTGAAAGCAGTTTTTTCAACGTCGAGCCCCGCGCGAAAAGCGCGGGGCTTTGTCTATTGATGCACAGTTCTGATCGGTGAGGGGAGGATTTCGAAATGGCACAGAAAAACGACAAACGAAGCAGAAAAGTAGCTGGCTCGTATCGGCCCTATCCGCGATTTCCTCTTGAAAGGGCTTTGGCTGTCTCGCTTGCGATCAAAGAAAAGAACGGTGGGAATCCTTGGCCAGCTCAACAGGTCGCCACAGCAGTTGGACTATCGCCAAAGAACGTCGATTTTTATTATTTGTTAACTGCGTCACAAAAGTTCGGCCTCACTACGGGCACAAAGATCGAGGGCGACATTGCCCTCACACCTCTTGGTAGAGAAGTAGCTTATAGCGGAAGCCCAGAGGAAGAGCTCGCTGCGAAGAGAAAAGCGGTGCTCGCGGTCGATATCTACAAACGAGTGCTTGAGCACTACAACGGCAACCTTCTCCCCGAAATGCAGTATCTTGGCAACACATTGCAGGGCAAGTTTGAACTTCCGTCCGAGTACCATGACGAATTCGCGAAGCTCTTTCGCCAAACGTGTGACTACGTCGGGTGGAAAGAAGGCCAAGAACTAAACGCGCCTGAGCGCAGAAACGACGACGCAGCTAAGCGACCTTCAAAAGAAGTCATCGTTCTTGGCGAACCGCGCAAGAAAACGGGCCTCACCTGCTTCGTGATAATGCCGTTCAAGGAGCGCACGAACGATTACATGCCTGGTTTTTTTGAGGAAGTATTGAATAGCCTCATCATTCCTGCAGTAACGGACGCAGGCTTTGAGGTCAAAACTGCAAACCGACAAGGCACGGAGATTATTCACTCGACGATCATCAGCGAGGTCATCGATGCAGACATGTGCGTGTGTGATTTGACTGAGCATAATCCGAACGTTCTTTTCGAACTCGGCATGCGTTTAGCTAACGAGAAACCAGTGGCTCTAATTCATGCTGAGGGTACTCCGCGAGTATTCGATGTCGATAATATTCTTCGTGTCTTGCCGTACAAGAAACAGCTCTGGCCGTCAACGATTGGGCTAGATGTTCCGGAGTTGACCAGTCACGTCAAGGCGACTTGGGAAAATCGAAGCACCCAAGAAACGTACGTGAGTATGCTGAGAAAATCCCCGTCGAGGCAGGCCGCAACCGCGTGAGCTTCAAGCTTATTGGCACGAGTGAACTCGTGCCCTTCCCGAGCTTGGGCTTGCCCGCTCGAATGAAACTTGCCACGACCTGGTTCGGAAAGGGCGCGACTTCAGTCGTGCCGCCCAGGCGCTCAACGTCACGCGGCTTTAGCCGCTGAGGACCAGCTGTCTAATTTGAACCCTGGGTACGCAGAGCAATAGCGATAGGCTGAGGCCCGTTCAACTAGTCCGCGTTTCACGGGATTTTCGTGGATGTAGACGCGATGAGCATCAAAATCTGCGGCATCCCGAATCCGATGATCCGTAAATCCGCGTTGCCACACTTCACCCTTCCGGCCTAACTCTACGCCCAATGCGTGAGAAAATCCGCCCTTGATCAATTGGATTGATCGCTCCAACGTGACTTCTGTCGCTGGTGTCAGTAATAGATGGACGTGTTCGGGCACTACGACAAAAGCGTGCAACTCGAAGCGCCCTTGACGGCGATAGCCGTATAGGATCTTGAGAAATAGCCGCGCGTACGATTCGACAACGAAGCGTCGGCGGCGTTGCCAGGTGGCGAAGGTCACGAAAAATGTTCCGTGCGGTTTGAGGTCGCGGGTCGGTTTCAAAAGCATACCTCAGCGGCTGAAGCCGCTCTTTCGCCAGCTTATTACGGCACGACTGAAGTCGTGCCCTTCCCCGAGCTTGTTTTTGTAGGCGATGTGTCAGTTTGGGAATGACCAGGCTCAAAGTGGGTGCTACTTTGATAGCTTCGAGCGATGAACTATGAGCGAGATGCAAAGCCCCGCCGCAAGGCGGGGCTTTTCTGTCTTTGCACAAGCTGGAAGCAGGTAGACGAAGGCCTGGGAGGGGCACGACTTGAGTCGTGCCGTAAATGCCGCAATCAATCATGCGGCTTTAGCCTCTGAGGGCCAATTGTCTAATTTGAACCCAGGGTACGCAGAACAATAGCGATAATTTGAGGGCTCAAAGTGGGTGCTACTTTGATAGCTTCGAGCGATGAGCTATGAGCAAAATGCAAAGCCCCGCTTGGGCTTTGCCTTACGGACACTTCGTTAGACTTCGACTGCAGTCGAGCTTACGTGGCCTTGATTAACTCTCCGGCGAAAGCTGCAGAGCGCGGCGGTGCAATTAAAAGCTGAAACGACCGCCGATTGTCGGAGCAAAGTTGTTGTCGTAGTTATAGGGGACGCCGGGTTTATGAGGGATGGCAATGGCCAGGCCGCCGCTCACCCAGGAATACGCAAATCCCGCAAAACCGTCGAAGCGCTTGGTGAAGTGATAATCCGCATAGAGCGATCCCTCATTGAGGGTGCCGGAGCAGGAACTGCGGAAACCGTTCGCAGGTGAGCAGGTGCTCGGGTTAAGACGAAAGTCGTTCTGTCGCTGTTGATACCAGGAAAAAGTGAAGTCCGTTTTTTTGTGGTAGGTATATTTCGTGCCTGTCCACCAGATATTCACCAGCTTTTGGGTGTCAAGGTTATTATCTTCGACACCGCTCATGAGGTAACCACCCTGGTCTGAGGCGCCAACACCCAACGGGTTGTGCGGGTTGTTCTGCCAGATGTATTCGTAGCCGGCAAAAAATTTGAGCCAGTCCAGAGTGTACTTGGCGGCAAATATAACTCCGTAGTTGTCGGTCACGATGCCATAGACGGTGTTGGTCGTCCCCACCACGTTGTTCCCCGTGATAGGGATTGTATCGATGCTGTCCAGGGTCGACTGATACGCTCCCGCCGGACTCAGGCTCTCAGGCCCAAGCAAAGGGTTCAACACGCTGATCGCCTGATTGTAGTGCTGCGCGACGAGATCGGCGGAGAACCTGTGGTAGTTTCCGCCAAGGTCAAACCCGTAGGCGCTGTTATGCGCGTATTCCGGCGTACAGTTGGTGGCGTTCCAGGGGTTTCCAGCAGCTGCCGCAGCCGAGTAGCAGCCGCCGGAGCCATCGGCAAATTTATACATCGCGCCGAAATGGACCGGGCCATAGGCGATGCGATACTTCACGGCGTCGTCCCAACGGCTGTTCTCGGTGTCGCCGCCGCCAGCCATCGTGCCGTTATACCCGATGTACGAAAAGGCATAGCTGCCGCCGGCCGGATCGTAAAGCAGCATCAGGTCGGTGCCGAGAGAGCGTTGCCGGCCAAAAGTCAGCGTGCCCAAATGTTCGGACGACACCCCGCCATAGATTTCGTCATTGAAGGGCTGGCCCGCGCGCGCCCCATCGATGGCCATCGAATAACTGCTTCTGGGAAGGCCGTTGTTAATGATGTCGGTGGCCGACGCGTTGGCGAGCAGTCCGGACTGCGGATTGATGCCGGTGGAGGCGTTGAACACAACGTACCAGCCCCGCGAAAACTCCTCCTTGGCCCTGATGCCCAGCCCGGTCTGTTGCAGGTTGTTCGGTGCAACAAGGAATCGATGTTGATAGCCGTTGCGGTTGACCAGAGATTCACCTTCGTAGTTATAGCCGTTTTCCGGCAAGCCGTGGCTCACCCAGCCGATGCCGGCGTCATACGCACCGTACAGCGTGACGCCGTGCCATGTGAGCGTGCAATCGGTGGTGGCCAGCTCGCGGCCGCTTTTGCAGGGATCGTCGGCCCTGTTCTGCTGAGCAAAGGTCAAGGACGACAAAAGCAAGAAACCACCCGCTGCCACAGATAGATAAGCCTTGCGCATTTCGACCTCGAAAAATAAATCGTCTTCAGGAACCCGCGAGTGTACACGAGATACGATTCTAATGTCCATAAATGTACGGTTTAATTCGCCTCTGATGAACCATGAACTATACATTCACTGGACGCGCCCGGGTTGACCGCAACCCTCGTTGTCGCTACGATTGCCTCGCGTGCAGAAGAGCGGCAAGATCGAAGAAGGAAATATCGAAGGGCTACTGAAGCTGCGCGATGCGGCCCTGCAATTGGGAATCAGCTTCCCGACCATCAAGCAGTGGATTTACAAAAGAAAGATTCGCAGCATTCAGACTGCCGGCGGCCACCACCGCATCCCGCAGCGAGAGGTCGATAAGCTTCTGTTTAGAGCCCGCGACAAGGCCGAGGCTCAACGCGAACCTCGCGTGCGCCGCCTCAGTGGGCGTAATCAATTGGTGGGCAGGGTCGAAGAAGTTCGCATCAGCGGTCTCATGGCAGAGATCGT
>JASICF010000575.1 GCA_030044775.1 Candidatus Sulfotelmatobacter sp.
ATCGTCATCCTGTGCTCGTAGCTTCCCCATTGCCCCACGCCTACGGAATCATAGCCCTGCGTTAGCGCCCCTTCAAGAAAGCTGATTCCGCCGTGATAGTTCCGCTCAGCCGATTGCGCCTATTTAAGTGAGCAAGAAAATCAGCCCTCAGGCCCCGGTTTATCAGGGCAAGGCGCTCAAGAACAAATAAGGAGGACGACATGAAATTTACATCACTCGCTATTTCGCTGGGAATGCTCGGTTTGCTGGTGCTGCCAGCAGGATCGGCTGCTCAGGAAAATTCACAGCCGCGGTACAGGATTATCGAGCTCGACCCGTTGGGCGGGACGTACAGCCAAACCTTCTATGTAACCGGCGATGGTGTGGCCAGCGGGGAGGCGAGCCTGGCTAACGGAAACTGGCACGCGACTCTATGGCAGAACTCGTTCAATCGGGACCTCGGCACGCTCGGAGGCAAGAACAGCTCGGCGTTTGGCTCGCCGAATCGAGTCGGCCAGGTTGTGGGTGCGGCGGAAACGTCTCACTCCGATCCGAACGGCGAAGACTTCTGCGGGTTCTACGGATCGGGAGCTCCGTGGTCGGGCACGACTTGTCGAGGCTTCTTCTGGGAAGACGGTTGGATGAGTCCGCTTTCGACGCTCGGAGGCTACAACAGTGCCGCCAGTGCGATCAACAATTATGGCGAAGTAGCAGGGAGCGCAGAACCAGCAACAACGGATGTCACCTGCCCGCCTTATGATCCCAGCCAGGGCCAATATCAGGTCTTGCAGAACAAGCCGGTGGTTTGGCAAAACAACCAAATCCAGGAGCTTCCCACATACGGCGGCGATCCAGACGGATTTGCCATAGCGATCAACGACTACGGCCAGGCCGCCGGTGCGTCGGGGACTTGCTCGACGCTGAACTTTATCAACGGTCTCTATCTCTCACCAGTCCACGCCTTGCTCTGGGATCATGGCAAGGTAACCGATCTCGGCAGCTTAGGCGGCAAGTTCGGAAACCAAGCCCATGGTATGAATAACCGGGGCCAGGTCGTGGGCGTCTCAGACTTGACAGGCGATGCCATCTTTCACGGTTTTCTCTGGAGCGCGAGCACCGGCATGCGGGATGTCGGCCCGCTCCAGGGAGACACCTACAGCGTCGCCCTGGCGATCAACGACGCGGGCGAGGTGGGCGGCGTATCCATCGACGCGACATTTACGACACTGCGCGCTTTCGTAGTCGTGGACGGGGTCGAAGCCGACCTCAATACACTGATTCCGCCCGATTCCCCCCTGCAGCTGCAGACCGTATGCGGTATTAATGCACGCGGGGAAATTACGGGCCTGGCGGCGGAAAAGACCACCGGCGAGTATCGTGGTTATCTTGCGATTCCTGTGGCCAGCGCGAACTCTGAGCCTTAGATAATACGCCGGAAAAACAGAAGCATACGTTGCCGCTCTGCTGATCCCATCAGCAGAGCGGCTTCATGACGACAGTTGATCGATCTGGCTTGTGTATCGCATATTTGTGTAGTAGCATCGCAGACGTCTGTAGTAGATGCTATGCGTAAACCTAAGTTAACCAAGCTCGAATTGCAGATCATGGAGGCGCTATGGAATGGAGGCTCGTCTTCCATCCGCGCGATTCAGGAAACATTTCCGGAAAAAGACCGACCAGCGTACACGACCATCCAGACTACGGTTTACCGGTTGGAAGCAAAAAAGGCAGTGCGCCGAGTTAAAAAAATCGGAAACTTCCATATTTTTGAGGCTGCGGTGACGCGCGATGCGGCGCAGCGCCGGTTGATCGACGACCTGTTGGCGCTGTTCGGAGGTCGTACGCAGCCAGTGATAGCGCACTTGATCGAATCCGGGAACCTCACACTGAAAGATGTAAAAGAAGCCGAGAAAATTCTGCGCAAACTGGAAAGAACGGATCAGGCGCAATGAACGCACAATATTTATCAGTCCCTTGGTCATTCGCCTGCACGGCGCTTTGCAATCATCTATGGCAGACAACGATTTTCGCGGGCATGGCTGGATTGCTGGCACTGGCCTTGCGCAAAAATCGCGCACGGGCGCGTTACTGGCTGTGGCTGGCCGCGTCGGTGAAATTCCTGCTTCCCTTCGCGATGCTGGTAAGCATCGGCAACCATTTCGGGTGGCGGCACAGTTCTATTGAACCGAAAGGCCCACTATATTCTGCAATGAAAGAAGTGAGCCAGCCGTTTGTACCGTCGGCCTCGCCTGTGATTTCCCCCTCTGCTCCTCATGCTTCTTTCCCAGTCTCAGCGCACCTGCTTCCCTCCCTACTTGGGTCCGCGTGGCTTATCGGATGCATGACGGTATTTTCTGTTTGGTTATTGCGCTGGCGGAGGGTTTCGTTGGCTGTGCGCGAAGCAGTCGCGTTAACGCATGGCAGAGAGGTGGAAGCTTTGCGGCGTCTGGAGCACGCCGAGGGAGTGCGCCAAAAGATCGAAATGCGACTGTCAAGAACGTCGATGCAGCCAGGAGTTTTCGGGATCGCGCGGCATGTGCTGATCTGGCCGGAGCGAATTTCCGAGCGCCTCGACGATGCGCACCTGGAAACCATTCTGGCGCATGAAGTGTGGCATGTGCGCCGCCGCGACAATCTGGCGGCGGCGATCCATATGGTAGTTGAGGCCATTTTCTGGTTTCATCCGCTGGTCTGGTGGCTGGGCGGGCGGCTTATCGAAGAGCGAGAACGCGCCTGTGATGAACAAGTGCTGGTACTTGGCGGAGCCCCCAAGGTTTATGCCGAAGGCATTTTGAAAGTCTGCGAATTCTACGTGGAAGCTCCGTTGGCGTGCGTGTCAGGAGTTTTGGGGGCTGATCTGAAAAAGCGAATTGTCCGCATCATGAGCGGCCATGCCGCCGTCAAGCTGGATTTCAGTAGAAAGCTGCTGCTCGGAGTTGCGGGGGTGGCCGTGATCGCAGTACCGGTCATGGCCGGCCTGGTCAGTGCGGCCCGAAGCCAGCAGATCTTTGGCATGACGGCAAATTCTTTTCGGCCAGTTTCGTTGTCGAACAACCAATTCGCTCTAGTCAAAACTGGAGGTGGTGATGAACTTCAAACACATTCGAGGCGGTCTCATAATGTGCGCCGTATTTGTCCTCGCGCAGCTGCCCGGGCGCGCGCAGCAGAACTCGGGCGCTCCGGCGGTCAGCGCTGAGCCGGGGATGCGTGATGGATCGCACGATTTTGACTTCATTCTTGGCGACTGGCAATATCACCTGAAGCGCCGCCTGAATCCTTTAACGGGTTCAACAAAGTGGGTGGAATATGAGGGTACAGGTCATGGCATCAAAATTTGGAATGGGCGTGCGAATCTGGACGAGTTCGAAGGAGATGGCGCAGCCGGCCACATCGAAGGCCTGACCTTGCGCACTTACAATCCTGAGACGCACCAATGGAGTCTTTATTGGGCCAACAGCAAGGATGGCAAGGTGGTCGTACCTCAAATCGGCCAGTTCAAGGATGGACGAGGCGAGTTTTACGCCCAGGACACGTTGAATGGGAAAAGCATTTTTGTTCGATTTGTCTGGACAAACACGACCACGAGTATGCCTCACTTCGAACAGTCCTTCTCGGATGATGGAGGGAGGACCTGGGAAGCCAACTGGATCACCGACTCAACACGGATCAATAGCGAACCCGACAAAGCACACTGAATGACACACGCCGTTGTTTGTCAATAACGAGCAAGAAGTGGCTCGGTTTTTCCCAATATGGCGCTATGCCAGTATGCGGTGTCGGCCCGGAGTGGCTGGCGACTTCGGATGGACCGTACACGCTTCGATCCGATCACAGAGTGACAAGTAGAGGACCTTGAAGCGTCCACTGGCACCCCGCCAATTTCAATCATTGGCGTGTCGGGAGGATTTTGAGTGTAATCGCCTGTTCTCGGCAGTTGTCTCAAACGGCGTGTTAATTCTCACACCATAAGCTGTGCTTTGCCACTCGGAGCTGCCCGCTATTGCAAGCCGCCTATAAACCTAGATGAAGTCAATAAGTGTTTAATGTTAACAACAACTGAGAGTCACTAATACGATTCTGCTATGTTCCGCCAATTGGTCCTTTTCAACTAGAGACAACCCTCCGTCGTGCGCGCTCAGGGTCGCACCCGAACCCAGAAGAGTTAAGACGTTTGGCGCAGTACAATGGGCGCAAATCTGGCCCACCAGCCGGGCATGAGGTTCTATTTATGCTTGGTTCTTCGATCACTGTGTCATCCGTTATCGCGCTTGCGAGTGTCCTGGGCATCATCTTCGCTGGAATGGTCGCGCTCCTCTGCGTTGTCAGAAGAAAACCGACAAACAACCCAAGAGCATACTTGCGGGAGGGAAAACGCCAAGCTTCGACCACCGTTGTTTGTGCGGGCGACAGTCATACTCACGCCTCGCTCAGTTCTGATTACGTCACTGTACTCCGGGAAAGACTCGGCTGCCGCGGGTTCGCATTCATCAACGCCGGCCGAAATGGAAACACTTCTTTGGATTTGTTTCGTCGTCTTCCTGAGATCGTGCGCTGCGAGCCCGATGCTGTGACGGTTCTGATCGGAACGAACGATGCGAGGACTGGCTTTTCGGAGTCCGCGGAACATTCATTTGAACAAAGCCTAAGGGCTCTCGTTTCCGGTCTCCATAGCCAGACAAAAGCACGAGTTGCATTGTTATCCATTCCACCGCTGGGCGAGGATCTCGCAGCAGAAATCAATCGTGGCGTTGAACGGTGTAATGCGGTCATTCGCAGAGTTGCCGACGAAGACGGTGCAGATTATCTGCCCTTCAGCGAGTCCCTGAGAACACTGATTGAGAAATCGGGTACTCGTTCACCCCTTCCTTTCAAACTCCGGGCCGGGCTATTGTTCGGCGCAGCCGTCCAGCACTATGTTTTTCTGCGGAACTGGAACGTCATTGCCACGCGGAGAGGTTTTGCCGTTCATACGGATCAGATTCACCTCAATGACCGCGCAGGTGAGATGGCTGCGAATTTGATCGGCAAGTGGCTTGGTTCCACATTTAGCCTCGAATCTGCCGTGTGACCGGGTTGGTGTGGGGGTCTAGTTGTGAGCGGGGTGCTCTTGACCCGAGTCCCGCGCTACACGTGCTGGATGGTGAGGCTGAAGTTGGCTGCCGGTCGCGAGAGGGCCAAGACCATGGAATATCTGGCTTCAGCAAAGGAATCATGTGAGTTGGTGGATGGTCGCCCTACCCAAAACAACATGGTAGCTCCGCCAGATTCCCGTCACTCCGACGAAGGCAGCAGGAACAAGGTTGAGGCAGCGAACCAGATAAAGGACCGTCAAACTGCCAGCAAAAATCCGTGGTAGAACTGCGGCGACAGTCCCAACGATAACAGGGTATCCGCGACCGAAAGGACGATCCTCCATTTCCTGGTCTTCATCTGGAGTTCACGCGACTTTTTTCGAGAATTTACTCCACCGCGGTCGATTCTTCCTCCAGTTCATACCTGGCGGAGGCGCACGGCAAAGTAGTGCGGATGGCATTCGCGAAGGCAAGTGATTTCGGAGTGATTTCGTGCTCCACATGTTGTTGAAAAGTGGTGAGCGCGGAAGGAATCGAA
>JASICF010000576.1 GCA_030044775.1 Candidatus Sulfotelmatobacter sp.
TGCGCAGATCCAGATACCACTTGAACGCTTCTTCCGGCAGGCCGTGCTCGTGAATGCGCTGCAGCAGCAACTCGTACGACGCCATGCGCTGCGAGCCGCCGATAATTTCTCCGTAACCCTCGGGCGCGAGCACGTCGACACAGAGCGCGAGTTCCGGCCGCTGCGGATCGGGCTCCATGTAAAATGCCTTCACCTTCGCCGGATAGCGATGCACCATCACCGGCTTGTCGAATTGCGCCGAGAGATAGGTTTCGTCCGGCGATCCAAAATCACCGCCCCACTCAAACTTCGCTTCCACCGAGCCTTTCGCATGGCCTTCCTGCAGCATCTTCACCGCATCGTCGTAGCTCAGGCGCGGAAACGGTACCTCGATTTTTTCCAGCTTCGAAATGTCTCGCCCGATCGCCTGCAGATCAGAACGTCGGCGTTCGAGACACCGTTTAACCACAAAACTGATGAACTGCTCCGCCAGCTCCATCAGGTCATCTAGCCCCGCATAAGCGATTTCCGGCTCGACCATCCAGAATTCCGTCAGATGCCGTCGCGTCTTCGATTTCTCCGCCCGAAACGTCGGACCGAAGGAATACACTTTGCCCAACGCCATCGCCGTCGCCTCGATGTAAAGCTGACCCGACTGCGTGAGGTATGCCTGCTCATCGAAGTAGTCGACGGGAAACAGCGTGCTCGTTCCTTCGCATGCGGCCGGAGTCAGAATCGGAGGGTCGGTAAGGGTGAATCCGCGCTCGTCAAAGAAATCGCGCACCGCTTTCACAATTTCCGCGCGCACTCGCAGAATCGAAGCCTGCCTCTGCGAGCGCACCCACAAATGCCGGTGCTCCATCAGAAATTCCGTACCGTGCTCTTTCGGAGTAATCGGATACGGATCAGCTTCCGGCACCCTCTGTACCACCTGCACGTTCGTTACATCGAGCTCATATCCGCCGGGCGCGCGCTTGTCGGCGCGAACCTTCCCTTCTACGATCACGCTCGATTCCTGCGTCAGCGTCTTGATCGCCTCAAAAACTTCCGGACTAACGGCGTTTTTCGGCACCACTCCCTGAATCACGCCCGACCCGTCGCGGAATTGCGGAAACAGCAATTTGCCGCTCTCGCGCAGGTTATAAAGCCATCCCCGCAGCGTGACCGGCTGCCCATCGTGCTTGCCGATTTCCGCGATTGTGGTCACAGGGAGAGTCATAAGTCTAGAAACCCATTTACCGCCGAGCGCGCCGAGCTAAGAGCAAAACCGGTAAACCCATGATTTGAAATTGCCGGATCCCTCGGCGCTCTCTGCGACCTCGGCGGTAAATGGCCTTTAAGCTGTTTCCAGCTTCTCAAACGTCTTGGCAATCTTTTCCAGCGGATTCACTTTCTCGTCGCCTTCCAGTTCCAGCATCAGCGGAGGCCTTTGCGGAGCCGCGCGCAACAACTCCATCGCTTGCTTCCAGTCGATCGTCCCCTCGCCCGGCCACAAGTGTGAATCGCGGTCTTTCTTATTGTCGTGCGCGTGAGTCGAGCAGATCAGCTTCTGCAGAATTCCGAACGCCTCCTCCACCGACCCCATCATGTGCGCGTGCCCGAAATCGAAGCAGATTCCCACATCGTCGAAATGTGCCGTATGAATCATCTCTACGAGTTTCTCGGGCGTAGAAAGTTCATTCGGAATATTCTCCAGCAGAATCCGCACCCCAAGAGGCTTGGCGAACGCCCGCAGATGCTCGATCGACGTCATCGCCGAATCGAACTTCTTTTCGCTGAAACTCTCGTTCGGCAGCCCGAGATGCTGCACCAGAAAGCGAAACGGAATCTGCTCCGCAATCTCGAGCGACCGCTTCACTTCATCCATGGCCTCGACCAGCCCTGCGCGATCGGTCGAAGCCAAATTAATCGGCGGAGATCCCGTCCGCCCCCACTCATAATCGGAATAAAGCGGCGAGTGCACCGAATTCAATGGAACGCCACTGCCTCGAAACCAATCCGCAATTTCCCGCAAGTGCGCCTTGCGGTTGGCATAGTCCAGATGTTGCCGTGCCGCGAAAATCTCAATGGCCCCCACACCACTGCGCGCCAGGCCATCCAGAATTCCGGGGTGCAGCCGCTCCTTCACGTACAAATAAGTTGATACTGCCTTCACCATGCGCAATCCTTACTAGGCGTTCTCATTGCTGATTCTTGATTGAAAATTGATGATTGAACCCAAAAACAGCTGACACTAGAAGGATTGGGGGCTCAATCACAAATCGACAATCACTCAATTGGCAATTCTTTAGTATCCCACGGCCGTTCCATCGCTTCTGTAGTCAACCGCGCCCAGCCGCTCGCCGGTTTTCGAGTCGACCGCAATACACTCCGCCTGGCTCCAGTACCCTCCCGAATCCGACCCGTCCCTTAGGCCGGCCTGCACGTGATATCCCATCTTCTGTAAATCTTCCACCGTGTCGGGGGAAAACCAGCGTTCTACATACAGCACATCCGGCAGCCACTGATTGTGGAACCGCGGCGCGTCGACCGCCTCCTGAATATTCATGCCGTAGTCGATCACGCCCATCAGCACATTGGCCACCGTCGTAATAATCTTCGAGCTTCCCGGCGAGCCCAGCACCAGAAACGCCTTTCCATCCCTCGCCACGATTGTCGGCGTCATCGACGAGAGCGGCCGCTTGCCCGGCCCGATCTCATTCGCCGCTCCCTGAATCAATCCATCGGAATTCGGCACGCCCGGCTTCGATGAGAAATCGTCCATCTCGTCGTTCAGCAGAAAACCCAACCCATCCGCGGTGACATGCGACCCGAACCAGTCATTAATCGTCGTCGTCACCGCGACCGCATTACCCTCTCCATCCACAACCGAGTAGTGAGTCGTGTGCTGCCCTTCGTGATATTCCCGCGGTTGCGGATGCGCCTCCGCATATTGCTCCAGCTCGCTGAAGATCGCCGGACGCTTCAAATCCTTGCTCGCGCTCGCGCGATCCGCATCAATCGAGCCGCGCCACGCCGCCGCATACTTCTTATCGATCAGTTGCGCCACCGGAATCTTCGCGAAATCCGGATCGCCCATGAATTCCGCGCGATCGAAAAAAGCCCGCCGGAACGCTTCGATCGTGAAATGAATCGACTCCGACGACCGGTCTCCCATCTTCGCCAGATCGTAGCCTTCCAGAATATTCAACGACTCAAGCAGAACCGTTCCGCCGGAAGAAGGCGGCGGAGCGCTGATCACTTCGTACCCCCGGTAGGTGCCGACCACCGGTTCGCGCTCTTTCACCTCATAATGCGCAAGATCATCCGCCGTAATCAGCCCTCCGCCTTTCTGCATGGCGGCTGCTAGTTCCCGCGCCAAATCTCCGTGATAAAAATCGTCCGGCTTCTCGGCGATCCGCTCCAGCGTTCGCGCTAAATCCGGCTGGCGGAAAATGTCTCCCTGCTGGTAATAATTGCCGTCGCGCTGAAAAATTCGCCGCGACT
>JASICF010000577.1 GCA_030044775.1 Candidatus Sulfotelmatobacter sp.
TATGCCGGGGTTCCCAGTGGGCTGACCGATCTGAATGGTTCGCTTCTGTTCACCCGCGATCGTTTTCACATCAATTCGCTCGCCGCGCGCACTGGCGGAGGCGCCGTCGATCTCGCAGGCGACGCCACATACGCCAATCGCCAGCTCAATTTCAGCCTGACCGGCACCGCCCGAGATGTCCGCTTGCGCTATCCTCCCGGTGTGAGTTCGACCGCCAACGCAGAATTGCACTGGACGGGTTCGCGCTCGGCCTCGACACTCTCCGGGGATATTACCGTCAACAAAATCGCCATCACCCCCGGTTTCGATTTCAGTTCTTATCTCGACCGTAGCCGCCAGCTCACCAGCGTTGCCACGGCGAATTCGCCATTGAACAATGTCAAGCTCGATATTCATGTGCAGACCGCGCCTGAACTCCAGATGCGCACAGCGATTGCCCGTTTCTCCGGCGACGCCGATCTCCGCATCCGCGGCTCCGTGTCCCGCCCTGCGGTTCTCGGGCGCGCGGATGTTCTCGAAGGGCAAGCCACTTTTCACGGCACGCGCTTCACTCTCGAGCGCGGCGACATTACCTTCACCAACCCGGTAGCCATCGAACCCCAGCTCAATCTTCAGGCTTCTACCCGCGTCCGCGAATATGATCTCGACATCACCATTACCGGCACCCCTGACCGCGGGCTGAACATCAACTATCGTTCCGACCCGCCGCTGCCCAAATCTGATATCGTCGCTCTTCTCGCCCTCGGCCGCAGCAACGAAGAATCGGCCCAATTGCAGGGCCAACCCGGCGGTGCCACATTTTCCGATCAGGCGACCGCACAGATCCTTAGCGAGGCGCTGAATACGAACGTGACCAGCCGCCTGCAGCGGCTGTTCGGAGCCAGCAACATCAAAATCGATCCCCAGGGCCTCACCACCGCAACCAATCCCATCAGCAACGGTCCGCAGATCACCATTGAACAGGAGTTCGTCAATCACTTCACCATCCTGTATTCCACCAATGTTTCTCAAACCTCTGAACAGATCATTCAAGGCGAGTATTACGTGAACCGCAACCTCTCCGCCGTGGGCACCCGCGACCAGAACGGCGTGGTTAGCTTCGATCTACGCGCTCGCACGCGCAAAAAATAGCCGCGTCGGGCTATAACCTCAGGACCCCGAAGCAACCTCCGATCATGTTCACTTTGTTACCGCGAGCGAGGCAGGGATGGCCGCTTTTCGGCAATTCCGAATAGTCAGGAAACGCCTGCTCTCAGCAAGCGACCGCTGGGAGGACAGTCGGATACGACCTTGGGTCTCCTTCGCCCTTGCTCACAAAAACTTCCCCGTTCGACGGCGCTCACCTTTCCCGAAAGACTCTATACTCTGAATTCATGCCCGACTTTGCCGCCGCTCGTGAACGGATGGTGGACGCGCAGCTTCGTGCCCGAGGCATCTCCGACCCTGGAGTTCTTGCGGCCATGTCTCGCGTATCCCGTGAGCAGTTTGTCTCCGAATCATTCCGCGGCGAGGCCTACGAAGATCATCCTTTGCCCATTGCCGATGGACAAACCATCTCCCAGCCTTACATCGTCGCCGTTATGCTCGAATCCCTTCACTTGACAAAGAGTGATAAAGTTCTCGAGATCGGGACCGGCTCTGGTTACGCGACCGCATTACTTGCTGAACTCGCCGCGGAAGTTTTTTCTATCGAGCGCCATCCTGCACTCGCCGATAGCGCTCGCCATACGCTTGCCGCTCTCGGCTATGCCAACGTACAAGTGCTCACCGGCGATGGGTCGCTGGGCCTTGCCTCAGCCGCTCCTTTCAACGCCATCCTCGTCTCCGCCGCCGCGCCGGAGATCCCCTCGCCCCTGCTCACTCAACTCGCCGAAAATGGGCGCATGATCATTCCGGTCGGCAGAGAAGACGCCCAGCAATTGCAACTCGTTCACGTGGTCGACGGCCAGGCCGTCGTCTCGCCGCGTGAACCCGTACGCTTCGTCCCATTGATTGTCGGCACAAAAAACTAAGTCTGCGAGGCCGCGAACCTATGCGCGTTCTTTCGGGGCCAAGCGAGAGTATCCCAGGAAGCTTTTCCAAGAGGCTTTCTTTGGGCTGGTTCGACATTTGCGGCGAACAATTCATAATCGTGCGCGTGCAGGATTTCGGTAACCGATTCCTGGTTTGCAGAATTGACTTCGCACCAGATTACCGGCTGTGCTTTGGTTAGAACAGAACGCGCTCCGCGCAAGACCTGATGTTCGAAGCCTTCTACGTCGATTTTCAGAACGCTCGGCGCTGCAACGCTTTCAAGGAGCAAGTCGAGTGTTATCGTTGCTACGGATTCGATACCTCTGGAGCCTCCCGCCTGCGTCGAGCCGCCACTCTCAAGGTGATTGGAAGCTCTGCCTCGTCCAGCGATATGAAATATGGCTGTGCCAGCCCGGTCGGACGCTGCTTTTTGTACTAACGTTACAGGAGCATCCATCCTGCGCTCGCTGAGTCCGCAGGACCGATTCAACAAACCGGCAAGCCATGGATCGGGTTCGAGCGCAATGATCTTTCCTGAGGGTCCGGCCCGATTCGCCGCGGCAAACGTGAAGAGCCCCAGGTTGGCGCCGATATCCCATACAACCTCTCCGGGCTTTACCAGTTCATCCACCATTTTGAGCAGCAACGTGTCAACCCTCGCGAGATTTAAGCGCCAGTAACGGAGGCTGGCATCCGGGGACACAAAAATTCTCCCCCCGCCAAATTCATCGGGCAGTCTTCGCTTGAAAACCAGATTGCGGCTTAACCTCTCGGCTATGGTTCTCAGCATCATTTGCAAAAGCTTATTGTCACAACCCAGGCCAAAATTGCATGGTGATGCGCACACCGCACTGGAGCAAGCATTTCGGCGAGCACACTGGATGACTGGCGAAAGCTTAATATCTCGCGGGGATGGTCGCTACGGGTGAGACAGTGGGAACCGCGGGTGCCCGCACCAGTTGTTCGGCGGAACTTTGAGCGTATTGCAACACCGAACCGGGATACACCCCCAGATAGATCGTGAAAACCAGGCACGCGGCAATCGCAAGCCGCGGTGCGAATGTTACTGGGGTTACCGGCACTTCTCTCCGGGCCTCGTTCATGTACATTTTTACGATCACGCGCAAATAGTAGTAAGCGCCCACGCCGCTGTTCAGCACGCCAATAATCGTCAGCCAGATCAAATTCGATTTCACGGCCGCGCTGAACACATAAAACTTCGCGAAGAATCCGCCCGTCATCGGAATGCCGATCAGAGACAGCAAAAACACAGTCAGTGCCGCCGCCAGCAGCGGCGAACTGCGGCCCAATCCCTCGTAATCTTCCAGCGTCACGTAGCGTTCTCCCGCATTGGCAAAATGGCCGACCACCGCAAACGCGCCCACGTTCATCGCCGCGTAGGAAACCGCATAGAACATGGCTGCGGAAGTTCCCAGCCCCGGCAACGCGGCGAACCCCACCAGCAGATAGCCGGCATGCGCAATCGATGAGTAGGCCAGCAGGCGTTTCACGTTGTGCTGCACCAGCGCGGCGATATTGCCCAGCGTCATCGAAAGCGCTGCCACGGCCCAGATCACCCAGAACAGCGCATGTACGTCGATCACAAAAACAATGCGCAACAGCACCGCAAACGCCGCCGCCTTCGGCGCCGTCGACATGAAGCCCACAATGGGCGCCGGGGCTCCTTCGTAAACATCCGGCGTCCAGATATGAAACGGCGCCGCCGCGACCTTAAAGCCCAGTCCGACAAACATGAGCGCCACACCCACCACCGCCAGAACCGGAACAGACCCGCCCTGCAGTGCGGCGCTGATTTCGTTGATATTTGTGTGTCCGGTTGCGCCGAACATCAGCGCCACGCCATACAGAAAAAATGCCGTGGCAAACGAGCCCAGCAGAAAATATTTCAGCGACGATTCCGCGCTCGCTGCTTCGTGTCTCCGGAACCCTACCAGCACATACGTTGAAATCGAAGAAATCTCCAGTGCAATGAAAATCAGTACCAATTCGATGGCTGAAGACATCAGAGCCATGCCCGCCGTGCCAAAAAGGATTAAAGCGTAGTATTCGCCGGCCCGAATGCGCTGCACTGCCAGGTATTCATAGGAACTGAGAATCACCACCGCGGCTATGGCAGTGATCACAACATGAAAAAAAACGCTGAAGCCATCCA
>JASICF010000578.1 GCA_030044775.1 Candidatus Sulfotelmatobacter sp.
GATAATCTTCGCTTATACGCGGTGAAGAAGATGGATATCCGCAAGAGTTCCTGATGGCGATCGCCCCACCAAAAGCTGAAACTGCGCCGGCTGTGAAAGCAAGCGGTGCGACCGGGGATCTGCGGCTGCATCAATTTCGGAGCCGAATTTTTCGCAACACTCGGTTTCTTCGCGTCTGGCTTCCTGCGGGATACGACGATTCCGAAAACGCAGGCAAGTATTATCCCGTGCTGTATTTGAACGATGGGCAAAACCTGTTTGAAGCTTCATCCTCGTTTAGCGGAGTGGAATGGCAGGTCGATGAGACCGCCGACCGATTCATTCGCGCTGGAACTGTGCCGCCGTTGATTATTGTGGGAATTGATAATGCGGGAAAAGACAGGCTGCGCGAATACATGCCGCAGCGCTCCATGCATCCCATGATGCTGCGAGTGCAAGGGAAATATTATCCGGATTTTCTGATGAAGGAAGTCATGCCTTTCATCGAATCAAATTATCGAGTCGCCGCGGCTCCCGAGGAAATTGCTCTCGGAGGGTCGTCACTAGGAGGGTTAATCGCGTTGTACACCGCAATCATGCGGCCTGAAAAAATTGGGAGACTACTCATCGAGAGTCCGTCTCTGTGGGTATCGAATCGGCAGATCATCAAGCAAAGCCGTTCGGTAAGAATCTGGCCGGATCGCATATTTCTTGGCGTGGGAACCAACGAGGCCTCTAACGCCGATAAAAGCCGGAGCGTCGTCGATGATGTTCGTGAACTCGCCGCGATTCTGCGGCGCGCCGTATTGAGCGAAAAACGTCTGCGCGTCGTCATCCAGGAAGGCGCCACACACTCGGAGTCGGCGTGGGCAGCGAGATTCCCCGAAGCTCTAAGCTTCCTCTTTGCTCCCTGATTCGAGGGACGGGAAATTCCGGTTTCGCGCAGATCTCCAAATCTCGTACAAAATTACCGCCATTACCGGCACGGTGAGCTGAAGATGTGTCCACCGCGCCAATGGGCCGAGCAGGGGCAGAACGAAGGCGGCATAGAGCAGGGGCGCGAGATGCCATGATCCTCGCCGCAGCTCCCCAAGGATCGAGTCCGAAGTCAGAAGAAACGCCGGTGCCAGAATGACCAAGTCATACACCGTGAGATGGGGCGCCATCAGTACGCTTGCAAACAAGAGCGCCGAGAAACGCAAAGACAACGAGAGCTGGCTCCGCCAACAGGAAACCAGCAAGACGCAGACGATCAAGGCGCTGATAAGGTAGAGCGCGAATGAAATGGACAACCAAGGTATCAGCATGGCCCAGAAGGTGCGTAGGCAATGCGTTTGGTAAAGCCTGGGCTCGAACAACGGCAGTTGGTCGCGCACTTTCAGAAGTGCGCGCATCCACGCGCGCGTCGGGCTGAACCCGTAGTAGAGGGCGGCGACGAGCAATTCCAACCATGAGGACAGAATCGCCCCTGCTATCACTCGCCAGCGAAATGCAAATACGAAAACAACCGCCGCACCCAGTGCCAACTGTGGTTTGAAAATGAGGCAGCCGAGCGCGAGACCTGCGACGAACTCGCGCTTTGCGCGCAATGCAAAAAAAGAGGCCGTGAAGCAGGCTAGTGCCAGGGAAGAACTTTGTCCCCAGACGATGACGTGCCAAAACGCAGGAAAAGCAAGAGCTAAGAACAGAACCGTGATCTTCCGATCGTTCAGGTGAGGACACGCTCGCCAAAGCGCATAACAGCAGACGAAGTAAATGGAGGCGCTCACGGCCAGCCATGCGGCAAGCGCCCACGCATAAGAAAGTCTTGCGAAGGGCGCGAAAAGCAGGGAAACCTGCGGCGGATAGAGCGGCAGATATTCGATGCCTGCGGCCGCGGGAACACGGTTTGCCGCGAGTTCCGCTTGGGCGCGCAGGTTGTACAAATCCGAGCCGTCACGGGCGAGCGCGAGGGATCCTAGCGTGTAGAAGTGCAGAAAGTCGGTACCCTTCAGATTGCCTGCGCGATCACGGAGTCCTGGCGCGGTCATGTTCCACAGGTAAACCGACCAAAGGCAAATGGCGAGGATTACACCATGGGCCAAAAGGCGCCTGGCCGTGAGCCGGGCCGGGATGCTTTCGGTCACGACCTCGCCTCATAGCGATTCATAAAGAAACCGGGGGAGAGTCAGCCGGTAGCAACTGCTGCTCACCACGTCGATTCAGTTCCGCGGTAAACAGTATCAAAACAAGATAGGGAACAAGCAAAACCAAGGCCGACGGCAGCAAAGGAAGCGCGCTGGGAGAATTCGGGCTCGGGTGGTGCACGAGCAGGGCTATCGAAAACACGTAAGGCCACACGAGCGCAGAAGCTAGGATTCGCCGGATGATTTTTGGAAGTGCAGCCCAACCGCGGAGAATCATCATAATGGGAAGAAGCAACAGAACCTGGTTGTAGGGAGTAAGGAGCGGAAGCACAAGGGTATCCGCAACAAGCGCCGCCATCAGGGTCTTTGAGAACTCCGGTGACAGGGCATCGCAGCGCCGGTTGCGCCACGCGATTGCGAAAAGCGCCAGTATCGCGATAGCGGAGAACACTGCGCCGGCGATATTTCCGAGCACGGCACAAAGCAGCGAAGTCGTCGGAAAATACTTTCGATACGCGGCCAGCCCTTCGAGAAAATAGATAGGCCATCGCGGGAGGAGGATTTCTGCCAGTCCAGCCAAGCTGCCAAATGTCGCCGTAAAACTGGCTACCAACGGCCATCGTTTTCTCAAACCGCTCAAGGCCCAAAATAAAAGCCATGCCACCGGCAGGATGGCCATTTGCGGCTTGATGGTTGCGCCGGCGAGAACGATTCCCGCGATAACCAGCTTGTTTCGAATGATGCACCATGTGCCGAGGGCGAGGAGAAATGCGACTGCCAGCCCGAGTTGTCGCAGCCGCAGTCCCTGCATCACCTGAGGGCTGCTGAGTACCAATAAGGCGATGGCCGCGGCCAAGGTGCGGGACGGCTTCCATCTCAGGACGTCCATCCAGAGGAACACTCCGATTGCCGTAAGCATCGCCAGGATCGCTGGCGCCCATTGCTGGACAGTTGCGAAATTCAAGTAGGCGGTTGGCAAAAGCAAAAACACGACATAGAGCGGATACGCGAAGCGCTGCTCGTCGACCGGACGGGTATTAGAGTCTTCATAATCCTGAACGATGATGTGACCATAGAAACCCATTTGAATCTCATGGCTCACATATGGTCCGTAGGGATTGCGTCCGTTGAATATGAATTCTCGTGTTCCAACCCAGCGCGGATATAAATCGCCCATCTCGGCCTTCAACTTGCCGTTTTCGATCCCTACGAAATGTCGCCAAGGCTGCAAAACCCGGTGCATGTAAAGGGAGCTGATCCCACAGGCCACCAAGCTCAAGATAAGCCAAAGTTTTGGCTTCATGAGGTCGACGCTCCTGCAAAACAAACTAGCCGCAGCGTGCTCCGCCTCAGGCGATTGCCACAAGAAAAACGCGCTGGCAGATCGGAAAAAGTCAATTTCGGTTCCCTCCGTTGCCGTGGATCACGCTCACGATAATCTCGCCAGGGCTTAAGGACCGGGAGCAGATGTCGCGAGAATTCGTTCCGCAGACATAAAGCAGAGAAAGTGGGATGTCTTCGGGTCGCATAATATAGGTGGCATTCGCCACAGCGTCCACGTCTTTGTAACGATCCATGACGACTCCATTGTTAGGCTGCGCCCGGATGCGAAACTGATGCGAGGCGGCTTCATAATTTGCGTAGCTGTAGCAATGCCCGATACAGGCTCGATCAAGGTCATGCTGGAGACAAAGAGAACGCAACGATTGAGATGACAGGGGCGTTATTACTCGTGCGCCGGGAGGCAGGCGAGCGACAATGGCATCCATCCGGTCCTCCATTCGGTTCAGGTCTCGATCGTCGGCATATAGAAAGCAAAAAAACAATGCACCAGTAATGACCAATATTGCCTTTTCGAGTCTGCCCATGGGAACCGCTGCCAGGAGCGCGCAGATCATCAGGCCCGCTCCCAGTGAAAGCCGGTCAACAATGAATCCAAATGGCAGTGCGAACTGCGGAAAGAACACGCGGTCAGGGATAAGCGTCACCGCTGCCGCATTTAGTGCCCACAGCTCAAATGGAATCGTCGGAAAAATCGTTCTGATTCCTGACTGTTTCAGCAACTTGCGAAACTGCAGCAGCCACACGAACAAAACTCCTGCAACTGCCACCGAATATTTTGTGCCGAAAAGCTCCAGCTGACTTGCGCCGGTGACGAAGAAGATCTGCCGAATCGACCACGTGGTGGGATACCGATATTCCAGGATAAAATGACCTGTTATCAGGACAGCAATACCACACATCAATAACGCTACTCGTAGCTGCGGCCGGACAGCAGATGCGATAGCGACATACGCTGCCGTACCGAGGGCCCAGACCACGGGAAAGGGATGGGCGATCCAGGCCAAAATCAGGATAGGTGAAATCGCAATGCGGACCTTCCAGCTTGCGTTCCAGAAAAATGCCAGGTACCAAAGGCAGAGTCCTATCGATAAATAAAAATTGAAAAAACCAATGTGAAAAATAAAACCATAGGAAAGCATTGCGACGCACGGGCCGACCAGCCACCAGTTCCGGCCCGAGATGCGAAACATAAAGAAGGTCGATCCCCAGCCGAACAGAAGCACGCACGCCGCAACAGCAATTCTTTGCGCCAGGTCGGGACCGACCCGGACAAACAGCCACTCCAGTATTGCGTCGAACAGAATGTTGTTGGACCGGGAGGAAATCCATAATCCAGGTAGCGCGCCTTGGTGAATCTGCGCTGCCAGCCATGCGTTGTAGATATGACTACCGAGGTCGGCTGCCTGAATGTGCGACTGCCAGAAACAAGGAATCAGCAACACTGTGGAGAACAGCAGAATTGCTATCGTGACGAGATAAAAATTAGGGTCGCTGTCGCGTTGTACGCGGGTCCGAGCCTTTTCGTGTACGGCCGAGAAGGTCTCCAGGTTGGTGCTACCAAAATTCATCCGGCAACATCTTATCGCGTCGCGGCGGCTGGGTCTTCAGCGCGGGGAAGCAGACCATCCACAATCTCGATCATTTCGTCATCCACCGTGCGGTTGCGCGAGATGGCTTCCACCAGGCGAATCGACACGATCTTATTGGAGCGAAGCGCGGCCATGCAGCCGAAGTCGCCGCGGTGCACCATGTCAATAGC
>JASICF010000579.1 GCA_030044775.1 Candidatus Sulfotelmatobacter sp.
CAGGCGCCGCCGTTTATGATTTTGGAATCCGGCGGTTTCTGCACGCTTCCGGGCCGTCGCGATCGTAACCGTTACAGTTTCCCAGGAGGCAGGAGCTTTCGTGGGTTGCATTCTTTCACTCGATCAAGGCACAACCAGCTCTCGTGCAATTCTGTTCGATGAGCGCGGCACTGTGGTTTCCACCGCACAGCGCGAATTCAAGCAAATCTTTAGTCAAGCGGGATGGGTCGAGCACGATCCCGATGAAATTGCCGAGTCGCAGTTTGCGGTCGCGATCGAAGCCTTGTCGAGAGCGAAGTTGCGGGCCAGCGACGTAAAGGCGATCGGCATCACCAACCAACGGGAAACCACGATCATCTGGAACCGCTCTACCGGCAGGCCCATCTATAACGCCATCGTGTGGCAGGATCGCCGTACCGCCAGTTTTTGCAATGAGTTCAAATCGCAAGGCCACGAAAATCTAATTCAGCAGCGCACCGGCCTGGTGATTGACCCTTATTTTTCCGCCAGCAAAATTTCCTGGATGTTGGAGAACGTTCCTCAAGCGCGGCAATTGGCCGAAGCCGGGCGACTCGCGTTCGGCACCGTCGACAGCTGGCTGGTCTGGAAATTAACCGGCGGCCGCCTGCATATCACCGATCCCAGTAACGCCTCCCGCACCATGCTTTTCAACATTCACAGTGGCCAATGGGATAACGCTCTTCTCGCACTTTTTCGAGTTCCGCTTTCCATGCTTCCCGAAGTCCGTCGATCGAGCGAAGTCTATGGCGAAGTCAGCGAAGTTCCCAAACTCAATGGCATCCCGATCGCTGGCATCGCCGGAGATCAGCAGGCTGCGCTTTTCGGCCAGCGCTGCACCGCTCCCGGCCTCGCCAAGAATACCTATGGGACGGGCTGTTTTCTGCTTCAAAACACGGGTACGCGCGCTGTGGTCTCGACGAATCGGCTGGTCACTACCGTCGCGTGGAAGATCGGCGATGTTGTCGATTACGCGCTTGAAGGCAGCGTTTTTGTGGGCGGAGCGGTCGTCCAGTGGCTGCGCGATGGCCTCAAACTAATTCGCTCTTCGTCCGAAGTCGAGCTGCTCGCGAACTCTGTTCCGGATAATGGCGGCATCTATTTTGTTCCAGCCTTCGTCGGTTTGGGCGCGCCGCACTGGGATTCGTTCGCCCGCGGCTCCATTTTCGGATTGACCCGCGGATCGACCGCAGCACACATTGCGCGCGCTGCGCTTGAAAGCATCGCCTATCAAGTCGCCGATCTCACTGACTCAATCCAGTCCGATGCCCGGACCCCGTTTCGCGAACTACGCGTCGACGGCGGGGCTTCTGCGAACAGCACTCTTATGCAATTTCAAGCCGACATTTTAGGCGTTCCGGTGGTGCGCCCCGCAGTTACCGAGAGCACTGCACTCGGCGCTGCGTATCTCGCCGGCCTGGCCACTGGCGTGTGGAGAGACGCCGATGCAATCGGTGGACTCACGCAACATCATGATCGGTTCGAGCCAAGCATGCCCCCGTCGCGGGCCCAGCAACTGCGCCACCGCTGGAACGAAGCGATCTTTCGATCTCAGTCCTGGGAAACACCTCCTCCTGAGGTTCCAGTTTTGAACGATCTTGAACATGAGTGATTCAAGGCTAGGCACGCCGCGTGCCGATGACTGGCCTTCTCTTGCAGGCGATCTCTGCCAGGCCGGCTCGATTGCCCTGAAAAGCGCCAGATCCGAATTTCATTTGAGAGGGCGCTAACCTCCGCTCTGAGTAATGCCCAGATAGTTATTCACGGTGCTGACCGGCAGGCTGAGGCTGCTTGAGATCTGCGGCACCGTCTGCCCCTGGTTGTACAGATTGTAGACTTGCTGCGCTTCCGTGAGTGTCACCGTGTCCGCTGGGACGTTCGTGGGTTGCGATTCCGTTTGTTGAACCGGCTGTTGCGATGCCGTTGACGATGGCGAGTTCGCGGCGGCAACTGATGCGAGTGAACTGGTAATGGCAATACTCATAGGGACTCCTTTCCTTCCCACAGTAGGTAGGGTCGGCGGATCTGTTCGTCGCTTGAGGATGGTGTCTGTGTTCCAAAGGAAAGAGTCACACTCTCGTACCTCAAATGGCACGTTCCCGGAAGAGGAAATGGCAGGTGCCGGCATCTCTTACGACCTGACAATCTCAACTGTTATGTGTAAGACGGGGTGGAACAAGCAATGACGTAAAAGTTCGTAAAACCTCGGCGCTTTCACAATTTCAGATTGATAATTAGGTTTGTATCACGTGCCACGTCGCAGGTAGGGAGGAGAAAAATATTATGCTCAAAACTGGTTTGCTCGCGCTGATGCTAGCAGCGCTCGCCTATACTGTCGCGCCGTTCGCCATTGCGCAAGATAACGGCAGCAACGATCAGCAGTCCCAAATGGCGCCAATGGGACATGGCCACGGTCATTGGGATCCGCAGCAGCGGACCGACATGCTAACCAAACGATTGAATCTCACGGCGGACCAGCAGGCCAAGGTGCTGGATATCTTTAAATCGGATCAGTCACAAATGGAGAGCCTGCGCTCGGATTCCTCACTATCGCGGGACGAACGCCATGCCAAGATGATGAGCATCCACAAGGCTTCGGATGAACAGGTTCGTGCACTGCTCGATCCCGATCAGCAGAAGAAGTGGGATGAAATGCAGGAACGTCACCACGAGGGAATGCATGACAATGGACAGGCTCCGCCGGCCCAACCGCCGCAGTAATCGAATGTATTTCGCGGTGCAAGTCTAACGAACAAAACTTGGCTCCTCGAGTAGAAGCCGGGGAGCCAAGTTCCCAATTTCCCGCTGCTGCGGCTTGGCCGAAATCATTTAAACCGCGTTATGCCTTACTTCACTGCTGCAGCGTCGTCTCGGATTTTGGCACCTTCTGCGAGAGCTGCGAGGGCGTGGGCAATTGCGATTGATCCCATCCGCCGCCCAAGGCTTCAATAAGAGCAACCGCGGACGTCATCTCTTCAACTTGAATCGTGGCCAAGGTCTGCTGATCCGAGAGCAGCGTAGTCTGGGCGGTCAGCACATCTACATAGGGATCGACTCCAGTCTCGTAGCGCGCCATCTCCAATTTTAAAAACTCCTGGGCGTGCTTCACCGCCTGCTGCTGTCTTTCGATCTGCTGCGAGTACAGGCGTACGGCGGCGAGATTATCCTCGACTTGCTGGAACGCGGTCAGCGTGGCCTGACGGTAGATCGCCAGGTCGGAGTTGTAGGTTGCGATGTATTGATTCAGTTCGGCACGGTAGAGGCCACCGTTGAAAATAGTTTGCGAAATCGAGGGGCCAATTGACCAGAAGCGGCTGGGCCAGTTGAACCACTTTTTAAAAGCAGAACTCTCGAACCCGCCAGATGCGGAAAGTGTAAGCGCAGGGAAAAACGCTCCGTAACCGATTCCGATCGTGGCGTTAGCTTCGGCAAGGGTACGCTCCGCCGCGGCCACGTCGGGACGTCGCTGCAATAGTTCGGAAGGAACCCCGATCGGGATCGGAGGCGGTGCGGTCAGTTCCGGGCGAACGGGAATAGAGAAATCAGTCGCAAGCTTGCCGACCAGCATGGCGATGGCGTGCTCATATTGTGCACGCGCGACTTTCACATTGATTGCCAGCGATTGCGCGCTCTCCAGCGTGGTCTGCGCCTCAACCACGGAAATATAGTTGTCCACTCCGGTCTCGTACGCGGCCTTGGTTACGTCGAGGGCTTTCTGGTCCGCTTGTACGGTGTCGTCGAGAATCTTCTGCAACGCGTCCTGTCCGCGAATCTCGAAGTAGTATTCGGCGAGGCTGGCCTGCTCCGTAAGTTGCTCACCCGCGAGATCGGCCGCGCTCACTTGCGCCGCATACTGCGCTTCGCGAATTTCGTTGCGAATTTTTCCCCACAGATCGGGAACCCACGAAACATCGATTGGAAACGACCAGATGGTGCTTTGCTGGCCGGCGGTCGTAGTTTGGCCGGTTGAACTCGTTGTGCCGGAAGTTGTATTAAAGCTGTTGGTAAGATTCGCCGATTCGCGCGAGCGCGTGAACGAAGGATTAGTCGTCACTGTGGGCCAATATTGCGCCCGGGCTTCGCGGATGACGGCGCGCGCCTCCATCAGATTTTCGAAATACTCTTTGATATTCTGGTTGTTGATATTGAGCTGATCCTCGAGAGCGTTCAGTTCCGGATCGTTGAACACCTTCCACCACTTCCCACGCAGCATTGCTTCCTGCGGATTGGCGACTTTCCATCCTTCCGTATCCTGAAAATTGACCGTGGATTCTTTGTAATCGGGCGCCGCCGGAGTAGCGGGCTTCGGGGGATGATATTTCGGTCCAAGGAGACAGGCTGGCGCCGCCGCGAGCACGAGTGCCGAAGCCAGCAGAAGAAAAGCATTATGGCGGGAGCATGAAGAATTTGACTTAGGCATTTTCGGGTGCTCCGTTGACGTTTCCGGGCAGGTGCTTATCTCGTTCTTTGCCAGTCATCCACAGGCGCAGTCGATCCAGTTCGAGGTAGACCACCGGGGTTGTGTAGAGCGTGATCAACTGGCTCAAAAGCAACCCTCCCACAATCGTTATGCCCAGCGGGCGGCGAAGCTCGGAGCCGATGCCGGTGCCGAAAGCCAGAGGAAGCGCGCCAAACAGGGCCGCCATGGTGGTCATCAGAATAGGCCGGAAGCGCAGCATGCAGGCCTCGAAGATCGAATCCCGCGTGTTCTTGCCTTGCTCGCGCTCGGCGGCAAGGGCGAAGTCGATCATCATAATCGCGTTTTTCTTCACGATTCCAATGAGCAAGACAATGCCGATGATCGAAATAACATTCAGCTCCATGTGGAAAATCAATAGAGCAAGCATGGCGCCGACGCTGGCAGAGGGCAGCGTAGAAATGATCGTCAATGGATGGATGAAGCTCTCATACAAAATACCGAGAACCACGTAAACCGCAAGCAGCGCCGTGGTGATCAGGATCGGTTCCGTCGAAAGCGATTGCTGGTAAGCTTCCAGCGTTCCGGAAAAGAATCCACGAATGGTTGAGGGCGTCCCCAGACGTTCCTCCATTTCGGTCACCTCTTTCGTCGCCTGACTCATCGACATATTTGGCGCGAGGTTAAAAGACACGGTCACGGAAGGAAACAAGCCAGTGTGGTTCACTTGGAGCGCGGTAGTATTGGTTTGTGATTTGGCGAAAGTAGAAACCGGCGTCATGGCCGCAGCATTGTTTAGGTTCGTGTTGCTCTTTATATATAGGTAGGTCAAATCCTGCGGCGACTGCCAATACTTCGGCGCAACTTCGAGGACCACGTAATACTGATTCAATTGCGTGTAAATTACCGAAACCTCCGACTGGCCAAAAGCGGCATAGAGGGCATTATCGAGGGACGTCGCAGTCTGTCCTAAACGAGCGGCAGTAAGCCGGTCGAAGGTGAGATATTGCTGCAATCCGCCATTCTGCTGATCGCTGTTCACGTCCTGTAGGCCCGGAAGCTTTCGCATGTTCGCCATCAGAATCGGCCCCCAGTGCTCAAGGTCGGCGATGTTGTCACCCTGAATCGTGTACTGATAAAGCGCGTTGCTGGAGCGGCCTCCGATGCGAAGATCCTGCACCGCCTGCAGGAACGCCGACGCCACCGGCAGGCGATTGAGTTTCGGACGAAGGCGGTTGATGATTTGCGCGGCTCCGATTTTGCGCTCGCTCAACGGCTTGAGCGCCATATAGATAAACCCTCCGTTGCTCGCTCCGTTGCCGCCGGTGTAGGCGTTGACGTTGGCCACCGCGGGGTCAGCCTTAATGACGTTCACTAACTGCAGGAGGGAATAATTCATGAAAGGAAAAGACGCGTCCTGCGGACCTTGCACGCCTCCCACGATCGCTCCTGTATCCTGCTGCGGAAAAAATCCCCACGGCAGTCGAACAATGAGGAAAAAATTCAGCGCGATGGTGAATATCAGGATCAGGATGATCAGTGCAGGATTGCCCAACGCCCACTCAAGTGAGCTGCGGTAAAGCGAAAGCATGCCGTTAAAAAACTTCTCACTCCAGCGATAGATACGCCCGTGATCGGTCTGCTCTTCCGCTTTCAGCAGGTGGGCGCACATCGTCGGTGTGGTGGTAAGGGAAATCATCATGGAGACCAGGATGGCAGTGGCGAGAGTCACGGCAAATTCGCGGAACAGCCGCCCGACAATCCCTCCCATGAGCAGAATCGGAATGAACACTGCGACCAGCGAGATGCTGATGGAAAAAACCGTGAAGCCGATCTCTTTGGCGCCGCGCAGTGCTGCCTGAAACGGCTTCATGCCTTGCTCGAGATAGCGAGCGATGTTCTCCATGACGACGATGGCATCGTCGATCACAAAGCCGGTAGAAATGGTCATCGCCATCAGCGACAAGTTATCCAGGCTGAACCCGAGCACGTACATGATGGCGAAGGTGCCGATCAGCGAGACCGGGACGGCTATGCTGGGAATAATTGTGGCGCGCGCATTCCGTAGAAAGAAGAAAACCACCAGAACCACAAGCACGACCGAGATAATGAGCGTGCGCTCGACATCGTCAACGGAAGCGCGGATGGTTGTCGTGCGATCGAAGACGATCGTGGCCTTGATGCCTTGCGGCAGGATGGCTTGCAGGAACGGCAGTTGCGATTGAATGCGTTCAACAGTTTGAATGATGTTCGCGCCGGGCTGGCGAAAGATAATCACCGTAACCGAGGGAAGACCGTTAAGATATCCGGCGGTGCGCAGGTTTTGCGTCGAGTCAACCACGTCGGCCACATCGGATAAGCGAACCGCCTGGCCGTTGCTGTACCCGATGATCAGCGGCCGGTAATCGGCTGCCGTAGAGATCTGATCGTTGGTAATTATGTCGGCGCTCTCAGAAGCGTTTGAAAATCTCCCCCGCGGCGTGTCCGAATTCTGCAAGCTCAGCACCGACTGGATGCTGCCCAGCGTCAGTCCTCGGCTTTCGAGCTTGGTAGGATTCACCTCAACTCGCACTGAAGGCAATGCGCCGCCGCCGACAAAGACCTGACCCACTCCCTGAATTTGCGAAAGCTTCTGCTCCATGACGGTGGACGCTTCGTCATAGACCTTCGGCGTCGGATATTTGTCTGACGTGAGGCCGAGGATGAGGATTGGCGCGTCGGAGGGGTTAACTTTTCGGTAGGTGGGGTTGGCCGGCAGATTGGCGGGAAGATAACTCCGGGCAGCATTAATTGCGGCTTCCACATCACGCGCCGCCCCATCGATATTTCGCGACAGGTCAAACTGCAAGGTGATTGACGTTCCGCCGAGCGAACTGGAGGATGTCATCTCTGTGACTCCAGCGATGTGCGCGAACTGCCTTTCGAGGGGTGTAGCCACCGAGGAGGCCATGATTTCCGCACTGCCGCCGGGCAAACTTGCAGACACGGAAACGGTCGGGAAATCGACCTGCGGCAGCGGAGCGACGGGCAGGACGGTGAAACCCACTGCCCCGGCAATGGCCACGGCAATCGTCAGCAAAGTGGTCGCAACCGGCCGGCGGATGAATGGCTCCGAAATATTCATGGAAGCTCCGGATGCCCTTCCGTGCCGTCGGCAGTCGCTCGCGAGTCAGAATTTTTCTTGCCGAGGCGCTGGGCCAGGCGGTCGAAGAAAATGTAGATGACGGGAGTCGTGTATAGCGTGAGCACCTGGCTCACGAGAAGACCGCCAACCATAGCAATGCCCAGGGGACGGCGCAACTCCGAGCCGTACCCGCGTCCTAGAGCCAGCGGCAAGCCGCCGAGCAGGGCAGCCATCGTGGTCATCATGATCGGGCGAAAGCGCAGCAGACTGGCTTCATAGATGGCGTCGGTGGAATTCTTTCCGTGCTCGCGCTCCGCTTCGAGAGCGAAGTCTACAATCATGATCCCGTTCTTTTTTACGATGCCGATCAGGAGGATGATGCCAATGATCGCGACCACGCTGAGCTCCTGGCGAAAAAGCATTAATGCCAGCAGGGCGCCAACGCCGGCGGAGGGCAAGGTCGAAAGAATGGTGACGGGATGAACGAAGCTCTCGTACAACACCCCCAGCACGATATAGACAACAACAAGCGCGGCGAGAATCAGCAGCGCCTCGTTCGAGAGGGAATTCTCGAACGACGCTGCAGTTCCTTGAAATCCCGCTTGCAGACTGGGAGGAAAATCGACCTTCTTGGCCAGGTCGTTGATCTCACTGATTGCCGTGCCCAGAGCAGCATTGGGGGCGAGATTGAAAGACACGGTGACGGACGGAAATTGCCCCTGATGATTGATGGAGAGTGACTCGGTGGTATTGGTGATTTGAGTAAATGCGCTGAGCGGAATCGCATTCGCCCCAGTAGCTGACACCTGCGTATTGGGAGTGGTGCCGGCGAAGATGCCTCCGTTGAGCGAACTCGTGCCGCTTGCGCTGCTGGGCGCAAGTACGGTCGCCGGCGGCTGAAGAGTGGCGGCTGAGGGCGTGTACAAAACCGAAGTCGTCGTCGCATTCGATCCGGCGGAAGCGGAACCGCTTGCCGAAAACGAGTTGGCAGCGGCCGAGCCGGTTGCGCTGCTGGAAGCGTTGGCCTGCAAATACAAATGACTGAGCTTATTTGGGTCCTTGCTCCAGCTCGGTTCAGTTTCCATGACCACGTGATACTGGTTGAGCTGCGTGTAAAGCGTGTTGATCTGCCGTTGCCCGTAAGCGTCGTAAAGAGTGTTGTCAATGGTTGCGGGGGCAATGCCCAGCCGCGAAGCGGTCACGCGGTCAATGTTCACGGCAACCGCTTGCCCGCCCGTTTGCTGGTCGGTGGCCACGTCTTCCAGACTGTGCAGTTTCTTTAACTGATCTACAAATTTCCCCGTCCAAACGTTGAGTTCATCGACGTCGGGATCCTCCAGCGTGTACTGGTATTGCGTGCGCGTGACGCGGTCATCCACCGTGATGTTCTGCACCGGCTGCATGTAAAGATGGATGCCCTGCACATTGTCCAGATTTTGCTGCAATCGCCGGATCACGTCGGCAGCGCTCAGAGAGCGCTCCTCGATCGGCTTGAGGTTGATTTCGATGCGCCCGCTGTTGAGCGTGGTATTAGTTCCGTCAGCACCGATGAACGACGAAAGACTTTCGACTGCCGGATCTTTCAGAATTACATCCGCCAGTTCTTGCTGCTTCTTCGCCATCGCGTCGAAAGAAATCGCCTGCGGCGCCTGCGAGATGCCTTGAATGACTCCGGTGTCCTGGGTAGGGAAAAATCCTTTGGGAATGACGATATATAAGAAGACAGTCAATACCAGTGTCGCGACGGCGATGAGAAGAGTTATGGTCTGATAGCGCAGTACAACCTTCAGCGTGCGGCCATAGAACTCGATCATGCGGTTGAAGGCGTGCTCCGAGGCGCGATACCAGCGGCTCTGCTGCGATTCAGCGTCGTGCTTCAAAATGCGCGAGCACATCATCGGCGTCAATGTCAGAGAGACGACCGCTGAGATGATGATCGTGACAGCCAGCGTCACTGCGAATTCGCGGAATAGGCGGCCCACCACGTCGCTCATGAACAGCAGCGGAATCAGCACGGCGATCAGCGAAACCGTCAGCGACATAATCGTAAAGCCGATTTGCGCTGCGCCTTTGAGAGCGGCTTCCATCGGCGATTCGCCTTCTTCGAGATAGCGCGCGATGTTTTCGATCATGACGATGGCGTCGTCCACCACGAATCCGGTGGAGATGGTCAACGCCATCAGGGAGAGATTGTCCAGACTGTAGCCCAGCGCATACATGGCGCCGAATGTGCCGACCAGCGAAAGCGGCACGGCCACGCTGGGAATGGTGGTGGCGCGAACGCTGCGCAGAAAAAGAAAGATCACCATCACCACCAGGCCAATGGTCAACATCAGCTCAAATTCCACGTCGTTGACTGACGCGTGAATGCTGGTCGTGAGGTCGGTGAGCTCGGTGATCCGTATGGCCGCCGGAAGATTTGCCTCGAGCTGCGGCAGGATTTTCTTGATGCTGTTGACGACACTGATCGTATTCGCGCCCGGCTGCCGCTGGATGTTCAGCACGATGGCAGGCTGGCTGTTCATCCACGCCGCGAGTTGCGCATTCTCTACGCTGTTGATGACCGTCGCGACGTCTTTGAGCAAAACCGGAGCGCCGTTGCGGTATGCAATAACGATGTCGTTGTAACCTTCGGCGTCCGTAATCTGATCGTTCGAGTCGATCTGGTAATCCTGGCGCGGGCCATCGAAATTGCCTTTCGCCGAGTTGACGCTGGTTTGCGTCAAGGCGGTGCGCACGTCTTCCAGGTTGATTCCATAAGAGGAAAGCTTGGCGGGGTTGACTTGAATCCGGACGGCAGGTTTCTGGCCGCCGCTGATGCTGACCAGCCCAACACCATTGAGCTGCGAAATCTTAGGAGCAAGCCTTGTGTCGACAAGGTCTTCTACTTGCGACAGCGGCATGCTGTCGGAAGTAATTCCTAAAGTCAGGACTGGCGCATCGGCAGGATTGGTCTTGTTGTAAACCGGAGGAACCGGAAGATCGGACGGCAAATAACTCTGCGCCGCGTTGATGGCAGATTGCACCTCTTCCTCGGCAACATCGATATCGAGCGATAAACTAAATTGCAGCACGATCACCGAGACGGTTCCCGCGCTGGTCGAGGTCATCTGGCTGAGGCCTTGCATCTCGCCGAACTGACGTTCGAGCGGAGCGGTAATGGTTGTGGCCACTACATCCGGGCTGGCGCCTGGATAAAAAGTCAGAACCTGGATCGTGGGATAGTCGACCTGCGGCAGAGCCGAGGTCGGCAACTGCCGGTAGGCCACCAGCCCGACAAGCAAAATCGCCACCATCAGAAGAATGGTTGCGACCGGCCGCAGAATGAAGGGGCGAGACGGACTCACGGAGCATTGCCCCCAGGCGTGGAAATCTGCAGTGGTGTCTTCGAAATAATCACTTTGGAACCATTCTGCAATTTCTCGAAGCTGCTATCCGCGACCACTTCGCCGGCGTTGACGCCCTCAAGAGCTGTCTTGCCCCCTTCAGAGACGCCAGTTTTGACGGTGCGCATATTGGCTTGATCATTTTGAATCACGTAAACGAAGGCCGTGCTGCCATTGTGCTGGATGGCGGAACTGGGCAGCAGGATCTGATCGTGAAGAGTCTTCACCAGCAGGCGCGTGTTGACGAATTCGTTGGGATAAAGCTCGCCGTTCTTGTTGTCGTAGGTGGCGCGCAGCTTTATCGTGCCGGTGGTGGTGTCGATCTGGTTATCGAACGAAGTAACTTTACCGGTCGCAAGTTTCTTGTCGTTGGCGCGGTCCCAGGCATCGAGCACGAGACCGATGCCATGATGCGGCTGCGACATCACTTCTCCGAGATCGTCTTCGGAAATGGTCGCGACCACGGTGATAGGCTGAGTCTGAGTGATCACCAGCAGCGCAGTCGTCCCGTTCGCGGTGACCAGGTTTCCAGGATCGACAAGACGGAGACCAACACGCCCATCGATCGCTGCCGTGATGTGGCAATAAAGAACCTGAACCTGATCGTAGCGCAGCGTGCCCTGATCATTTTTTACGGTTCCCTGGTCCTGCAATACCAGTTTCTGTTGATCCTCAAGCGTCTGGCGGGGAATCGCGTTGCGAGCCCAGGCATCCTCATAGCGTTTCAAGTCCATTTGAGCCTGCGCCAACAGATTCTGGTCCCGTTCTAACGCGCCCTCCGCCTGGATGACCTGCGCTTCGTACGGGCGAGCATCAATGTCGATGAGCGGATCGCCCTTGCCGACATCCTGCCCTTCCTTGTAGTGCACGGCCGTGATGACGCCGGTGACTTGTGCCGTGATGGAGTCGGTATAAAGCGCCGTCACGGTCCCAATCGCGTTGAGATAAACACCTATGTCACCTTTGGTCGCGGTCGCCGTCGTAAGAGTAACCGGCCCTGAGAAACCGCGTCGTCCGCCAGTCGCCTGCGCGGCGGGTTGACCCTGATTGTGACCGCCAAAAATCCAGTACAAAATCAGCCCGGCCAAAATTAAAGCCGCAATCCAGATCCAGTATTTTTTTTGGCTGCGGCTGGGGCCGGTTTCAGGCGCGCCGTGGGGATGGTCAGGAGGAACGGGGGCAATCGATCTTGTCTGATCCATGTTTCCTGGTCGTTCGTTGGAGTTGATAACCGCTACAGCATTACAGAAAGCGCTTTCACAACAAGACAAACTTTGATGCAAGCCTGGCGGGGCCCGATGCTCAGGATGTTGCCTCCCTAGACATCGAAGCTCAGATTACCGCAAAGGGGCGGGATGAGGAATGTCTGATGCATAACTTTGCATTCCTTGAAGAAGGTTGACGATCGATCATTAACGACCCGGCAAATCCTGCCGCGGCGGATTCCTGGCGCGGCAAAAGCTTCCCGCCGGCAAACATTGCTGAATTCGATTTGCTGTCCTGGGTTCACATGTGCTGCTCTCCAAGCACTTAGTGACTTCGCCGCAGCAGCACAAAATGGAACGCGGAGTGCTTGCCATGAACGTGCGCAGTCGAAACGTAGGCAAACATGGACAGCGGTTATTACTCAGCATGCGCAGGGCTGGCGGCACAGGAGCAAGCCCTGGAATTGGTCGCGCACAATCTGGCAAATCTTTCGACCTCTGGCTATCGCGGGCAACAGATGACGTTTCGTTCCTTACTGGCGGGTAACTCCACAGTTACTGCGAGTCCGGTGAATATGGCCGTAAACAATTTCGGAGTCTTAAACGGAACCCGGTTGGATCTGACTTCCGGAAGCCTCGAGCCCACCGGCAATCCGCTGGATGCGGCTATCGCCGGCCCGGGATTCTTCGCCGTGCAATCCGGGCAAGGAGTTCTGTACACGCGCGCGGGCAGTTTTCATGTTGCGGGTACCGGACAGCTGGTGACCGCCGATGGCGACTTCGTTCTCGGGCAGCTGGGCGCAATCACTCTGCCCAACGGAAGCGTGGCAATCAGTTCGGATGGAACAATTTCGGTCGACGGCAATGTGGTCGACCGGCTGAACCTCGAGGAATTCCCCCCCAGCACAAACCTGGCGGCAGTCGGCGCTTCCAGCTACAGTGCGCCGCCGGGCGCGGCTACGCCGGCCGTGGAATCTACGGTTCGTCAGGGAATGATTGAGGGCTCGAATGTGAGCGCGATCGACGGTGTTGTGCAACTGATTACTGTACAACGCAACACGGAATTGCTTTCGCGGGCGATGAGCGCGTTCGACGGCCAGTTGAATCAGACGGCAGTACAGGATCTGCCGAAGGTGTGATCGCGAAAAGGGCGGGATCAACACGACGAGGGAAGGTGGCGGATAAATGATTCGCGCGCTTTACACCGCGGCCAGCGGCATGACCGCTCAGGAACTGAATCTCGACAACATCGCCAACAATCTGGCGAACTCGAGCACCGCCGGGTTTCGCAGCCGCCGGCTGCAATTCGAGGATCTCATTTATCAGAACCTGATCATGCCGGGAGCGGCGGCGACGCAGCAGACGACAGTAGTCGCGGGATTGCAGGTGGGGTTGGGCACGCGATCGGCGGCGTCGGAGGTCATTCAGACTCAGGGAGATTTCAGCCAGACCGGCAATCCTCTGGATCTGACAATTCAGGGCCAGGGATTCTTTCAGGTGTTGCTGCCCGATGGCGAGACCGCTTACACGCGGGCGGGAAGTTTTCATACCGACCAGAACGGCAATCTGGTCGATCAGGAT
>JASICF010000580.1 GCA_030044775.1 Candidatus Sulfotelmatobacter sp.
AGCGCCGACTGGACGGAAGAAGGAGGAAACCACGCGGTGTCATCCTGGCTTCGACTGTCAACAGCGAAGAATGACAAGATCGACGCCGTGCAGGCGCAGAACGATCTTCTGGCCATGGGCGCGAAAAAAGCGATGAACCACAGCAGTTTTCAGGACCTCGGAATCGGTTCGCGCTTGCCTCTGCTAGGCGTGGATGGCCTGGAACGTACCGGACGATCCTGGGTCCGGCACGGCCATTTGACTGCGACGGTGGTTGTGCCGCCGACAGCGGCACACGCGGTTGAGACTGCGGTTGCGGCCTTGCGTGATGGAGTGCCCCCGCCGGAGCGCACCCTCGTGACTCCACACCCTTTTCCGGAGTCGCCGATGCTGGCGGCGCGGCAAGAACGGTAGGTTGCGAAGACAGCAGGAGCGCCGAATTGACAAGCGGGATGGGGGCAGCGTAAACCAGAGAAAACGTTTGCCAAACCTTGCCGAAGACTGGGAGGAAGGAAATGAATCGCACCGATGTGAGCCGCCGTACGTTCTTGAAGGCAGCGGGCGTGAGTGCCGCTTCTACGCTTGCCCTTTCTCGAAAAGCGGTCCCAGCCTGGGCTTCGCCGGCTTCAGCCGACAAAGGCCGGGTGGCGATTGACCCCCCACTCGGGCAGTTTTCCTATTCCGATGTGGAGTTGCTGGACGGCCCAATGAAACGGCAGTTCGACGAGAACCATGCCCGCTTCCTGAATCTCGAAGATGACCGCATGCTTAAGGTTTTTCGCCAGCATGCCGGTTTGCCTGCGCCGGGTGAGGATATGGGCGGCTGGTACGACGGCACCGGATTCAGCCTGATCCGCAATGATTTTCATGCATTCATTCCCGGCCACAGCTTCGGACAGTATGTGTCAGGCCTGGCGCGGTCGTATGCGGTAACGGGCTCCGAGGAGACTCGGGCCAAGGTTAACCGGCTGGTAAAGGGATATGCCGAGACGCTCGACGCCAAGGCTACGTTCTTTGTCGATTACCGACTGCCAGCCTACACCTACGACAAGCTTTCCTGTGGGTTGATCGATGCGCACGAGTTCGCGCACGATCCGATGGCGATGGATGTTCACGAGAAGCTGACCCACGCCATGCTTGCCTATTTGCCGGAAAAAGCGTTGTCGCGGCAAGAGCAGCGCTCCCGCCCGCATAAAGATACTTCCTATACCTGGGACGAGACGTACACGTTGCCCGAAAATCTGTTTCTCGCTTATCAGCGCAGCGGAGACGTGTTCTATCGCGACATGGGCAAGAAGTATCTTGAAGACGACACATACTTCAACCCACTCGCCGCGGGCAATAATGTTCTACCTTTCGAGCATGCGTACAGCCATGTAAACGCTTTCAGTTCGGCGATGCAAGCCTACATCACCTTAGGCAGTGAAAAGCATCTGCGGGCAGCGAAAAACGGCTTCCAAATGCTGCAGGCCACCCAGAGCTTCGCCACCGGCGGCTGGGGGCCGGATGAGTCATTCGGAGAGCCCGGCCGCGGCCAGCTTGGCGACAGCCTTACCTACACTCACGCCAGTTTCGAAACGCCTTGCGGCTCGTATGGCCACTTCAAAATTACACGCTACCTGCTCCGCGCAACCAAGGATTCCAGCTACGGGGACAGCATGGAGCGCGTGCTTTACAACACGATTCTTGGAGCCTGGCCGATCCAGGCCGACGGGACTTCGTTCTACTATTCCGATTACAATATTTCCGGCAAAAAAGTCTGGTACGGGCAGCAGTGGCCCTGCTGCTCGGGAACGTTCCCGCAAATTGCGGCCGACTACCACATCAGCACCTATTTGCGGTCTGAGGATGGCGTCTACGTGAATCTTTTCACGCCGTCGAAAGTGCAGTGGCGGGATGGCGGCGGACGCTATGGCTTGAAGCAGGAGACGAAGTATCCCTTCGATAACAGAATTCAGATTCAGGTATCGGGTACGCAGGACAAAGACTACACGGTCTATGTGCGCATCCCAGCGTGGGCTGAGCCAGATCCTGTGCTCTTGGTCAACGGCAACCGCATCTCTGGCTCGGTGCAACCCGGCACATTTGCCCCCGTTCGCCGCACCTGGAAAGATGGCGATCGCATCGAACTTGAGTTGCCGATGCCGCTCCGCGTGCAAGAAGTGGACGCGAATCATCCTCAATTCGCAGCGCTAATCCAGGGACCGCTGGTGTTGATGGCCGTCGCGGACTCGCAACCAACGTTCGATCGCCGCGGTTTACTTCAAGCCAAGCCCGCCAACAATGCTTCGGGCGATTTCGTGGCGGTTGCAGCGAATGGGAGCAACGTGAGTATGCGTCCTTTCATGAACATCGACAAAGAAACCTACAGCACTTACGTGCGATTAGCTTCTTAGCACCATTCTGCGCAAGTGGCCCTCCCCAAGCATGTCAAAAAAGCCCCCCGCTCGGGATGAGCGAAGGGGCTTTTTCAGCGAGTTACAGCACCCAACGTCAGAATGTGATCCGTGCGGCGACTTGCCAGTTAGGCGGCAATTGGGAAGCGCTACCAACCTCGGTTCGGGACGATGCCGGTTCCTTCACGCAGCGTGATCAGGCGATTGATGGCAGGTTGTTTGAAATGTTCCCGCAGTCCGTTGGGCCAATAAACTTCCAGATCGACCGAGGTGAATGCGCCCAGGCCAAAATGCAGGCGGGAGTCGTTACAGGAGTAGAAACTGGACTGGCTGAGAACGGCCTGTGCCTGCACCTTTCCGCCGTAATATGCCAGAACGCGCGCGCCAATTGCGCTGCGGTTCGACTTCACTCCTTCTAATTTGACCTTGATCCAATTCTCCTTGTGCTGCATCTCGTTGCGCAACAAGGAGGGCGGTTCGTTCAGGTTGACGATTAGAATGTCCAGGTCGCCGTCATTGTCGAAGTCGCCGAAAGCGCAACCGCGGCTGCAGTGGGCTTCGGCTACTCCTGGCCCCGCCTCAATCCCGAGTTCTTCAAATGTGCGATTCCCGAGGTTGCGGAAGACGGCCCGCGGGGTCTTGTTGGGGAATTCCGGGAGCTTTCGTTCAACTTCCGGGTATACGTTACCCGTAACCATGAACAGGTCCGGATAGCCATCATTATCAAGATCATGGATGCCGGCGCCCCAGCAGATGTATCGCGTATCCACCGCGACCCGCGAAGGCCGCGTCATATCGTCAAAATTTCCCTTGCCATCGTTGTGATACAAACCATTTGCGTCTTCGGCGAAGTGGGTCTTAAAAAGATCAAGGTGACCGTCGAGGTCGTAATCTCCAACGCCGACTCCCATTCCCGCCTGCTCCATGCCGTCGTCGCTGAGCGCTACTCCTCGCAAGACTCCTTCTTCGCGAAAGGTTCCGTCGTGGTTGTTCATGAAGAGCAGGCTCGGGGTGGAATCGCACGCCACGAAAATATCGGTCCAACCATCCTCATCGAGATCGGCGGCGACAACAGTCATTCCGTACGATCCCGTGGCCTTCGCGATTCCAGCTTTTTCGCTGACGTCCGTAAACGTGCCGTCGCCGTTATTGTGGTAAAGAGAATGCCTGCCCGGGGGCAAGCCTCGCGGGCCGCACTCGACGGCTACTCCCTTCCAATTGCAGTTCACGTTTTCTCCCGGCACCGGCGCGTGCTCGAAAGAGAACTCAACGTAGTTGGAGACGAACAGATCGAGGTGGCCATCCCGGTCGTAATCAAGAAAACTGCATCCCGCGCCCCATCGTGGCTGCGGATTCCATAAGCCAGCCGACCGGGTCACGTCCGAGAATGTGCCGTCGCCGTTGTTGCGGTAAAGCCGATTCTGCCCGAAGTAGGTGCAGAAAATATCTTCAAATCCATCGTTGTTGTAATCGCCCATGCAAACGCCGGATGCCCATCCCACGGCTGTAAGCCCGGCTTTATCGGTAACGTCTGTGAAGGTCCCGTCACGATTGTTCTTGTAGAGGCGATTGGTGGCTCCGGGAGGATCGCCTGTCAGGCGCGTGCCGGAAAGCAGGAAGATGTCGATCCATCCGTCATTGTCGTAGTCGATAAATGCGCAACCGCAACCGGTCGCCTCGAGAATATATTTCTTGCTCTCGACCCCGCCGTAGATCACAGGATCCTTCAACCCTGCAACTGCCGCCGTATCGACGAAGTGCGCGTAAAACGGCCGCCCGGATGGCGCCGGCCGCGCTACCGGCTGGACTTTGTGATTGGCTACACCCTGCGCGAGGGCACGGTGAAGTCCCGGCAGAATCGCCGTTCCCAGGCCCAAACGGACAAAATCGCGGCGGCTCAATCTCAAGGCTGAGTCTTCTCCGTCGACGCCGCTTGCTGTTCGACCAGCTTGTAACGATTGTGCTCCGCTTCCTTTTTTGTGGCGCCGGCACGAAGGTCGGCCAGTTGCTTCAGCAGCACGGGGATCCCGTCCGTGTGGCCACTTTTGCGTAATGCCTGAATTAAGTGGTAGAGCGCCGTCTGATCCTTGGGATCGGTGCGCAAAGCTCTGCGGCACTGCTCGATAGCGGCCTCGTTACGTCCGGCCTGAATGTAAAGTTTCGCCAGGATGTCGCGGGCCGCTGCCAGTGACGGATCGAGTTGAATCGCCGTTTTCGCTGACTCAAGAGCCTCGCGGAAATCTGCGCTGCCGGGGTTTGGTCCGCGATCGGCGAGGATTTGCGCCTTCAAGTAGAGAAGAAATGGATCGTGCGGAGTTTTCCGCAATTTGGCGCGCACGGTGGCGAGCGCGCGATTGGGATCGTTTTCCTGCACGGCGACCAACCCTTCCGCGGCCGATCCCATGGAACGCCTGGGATCGAGAGTGTCGGCGTTCTCGAAATCGTCCTCCGCGCGGTCATATTGGGCAAGCTGCACGTAGAGAATTCCCCGGGCAACATAAAGCGGTGCAGCTTTGGGCTGCAAGGCGATGCCGGCATTGATCATGTCCACACCGACCTGATACGACTGATGATCCATCGACAGATTAGCGAAATCGACGTAAAGGTCGACGTTTCGGGGATCGGCGACTATCGCCTGCCGCAATGTGCGGACGGCTTCGGGCGTATTGCCGTCGGCCTCGTAGGCGGAAGCCATCAGATCAAGCACATCAGAGTCGGCCCGATTATTCTGCAGCAAAGGCTGCAATGTTGCGAGCGCATCTTTCGGACGCTGGGCAAGGAGCTGCGCAGAAGCCAGCCGTAAGTAGGTAGTCGCATCGGCATTCGGCTGAGTAGTTGCGCGCTCAAATACGGAAATCGCCTTCTCCACGTCCTTCAGGCGTATCAGGCAGTCTCCATATTGCTGCAAGGCCTTCGGCTGCGAGTCCAGCAACGATTCACTTTCCTCGAAATTTTTCACCGCGGTGAGGCAGTCGCCATGCCGGTAAGATAAGACCGCCAGCATGGCGTGAGCGGTGGGGTTGTCGGGGCTCTTCTGAAGGATCTGATGCAAATGTTGTGGCGCTTCCTTGTCACCCGATTCATATTCGATCTGGGCGGCGCCTTCCAGCGCCGGCAGATAATCCGGAGAAAGACCCAGAGCTTTCCGATATGCTGCCAGGGCTTCTTTTTTCTCGCCTTTACCGGAAAGAGCGATGCCGTCAAGCGTCCATAGTTTGGCGTCCTGCGGCGATCGCTCGAGTTCGGCGTGGAGCAACTGCAGAGCCCTGTCAAACTGCCGCGAGCGCAAGATTCCTGAAATCGTTTCGGTGCTCGCGGAGGTCTGTCCTGCCAACGGGTTCGCGAAGGCAGCAACCACGATGATCACAGCGCAGAGGCCACCTCTTTCCATGACCTCAGACTGCCTGACTTTGCGGGAAGATTTGAGCAAATGCTCCTACACCTCAAGGACGATAGCCCATCATGGTATTACAGCCCCGCGCGGTTCCGGTATTCGCGTGTATTCACAAGCGAGAGAGGACTCGCGGAACCCGAGGAGACGCACCGCAACTCCGACCATCGCACATCGTAGTAAAGGATTACTGGACTTGTCACAGTAGACAGGTGAGCAGTTTTCCTTTTTGTGTCGACGGAAAGAACGATGCACTCGCCGGGACTTCCTCTGGCGTAGACACAGTCATTTCTTCTGGGAGTGTATCTTTGCGGAATTCTCATAAGCCGAAGCTTCCCACATTCTAAGCCCAAATCATAGCCCCGCCCCACATTATCCTTGCGATTTCCTTGTCAGTGCGTCGCTTCATTTGTTATGAAGGATGAGCGAATTATTGAAAGGCGGCGTGTCTTAGGAGGCCATCGGTCTGCTGCAACGATAGTGTAGCCGATGAGAAGGGGCGACGGGCATAGGCGATTATGGAAAAACGTTTACTCACTTCGGGGCTTAAGATTCTGACTCTGGGAAGCCTCCTCCTCAGCAGCCGGGCGGACAATTCCATTTACCGACCACGTTACCCCGACGAAGACATGGGGAAAGATTCGCTTCCCGCGCGCAAACAGGCCCAGTTCGAAGCCGCCAAGCACTCGTACCACGTTTTCTACGGGTTCCAGTTCAGTGACAGATTGAAAGAAAGCGGCATCACCTTTAAACATCGCGCCGTTGACGACGTCACGAAGCACATGCGAATGGGACATTATGACCACGGCAGCGCTGTAGCTGTCGCCGATGTAGATGGCGATGGCCTTTATGATATCTATTTCGCCAACCAGGTTGGGGGAAACGAACTATGGAAGAATCTCGGGGGCGGGAGGTTCAAAAACATTACGCAAGAAGCCGGAGTCGGCCTTCCAGGACGGGTGAGCATAGGCGCCGCATTTGCCGATATCGATAACGATGGGGCACCCGACCTTTTTGTGACCACGGTCCGCGGCGGCAATGTTTTGTTCAAAAACGACGGTCACGGGCACTTCAAAGACATTACGCAAGAGGCGGGACTTGGTTTGGTTGCCCATTCATCAGGCGCATTTTTCTTCGACTACAACAATGACGGGTTGCTCGATCTGCTGGTCTGCAATGTGGGCAAATACACCTCCGCCGAAAAAGGTCCCGATGGCGAATACATAGGCATTCCCAACGCGTTCGAAGGTCATCTGCATCCAGACCGTTATGAATATCCCGTGCTGTATAAAAACCTGGGCAACGACCACTTCAAAGATGTAACCGCAGAAGTTGGACTAAAACCGCACGGCTGGTGCGGAGATGCGAGTTTCGCCGACCTGAACAACGACGGGTGGCCCGACATTTTCTTTCTGAACATGCAGGGACACAGTCACTATTACGAGAACCAGGGCGGCAAAACGTTCATCGAGAAAACCGACCAGCATTTCCGGAAGACGCCGTGGGGCGCCATGGGCCTGAAGTTTTTTGACTACGACAACGATGGCCGCATGGATTTGTTCATAGTCGACATGCACTCCGATATGAGCCAGGAGCCTGGCCCGGAAAACGAAAAGATGAAGTCGCAGATCGCCTGGTCTGATTCCTACATCCAGGGCACGAAATCCGATTTCATTTGGGGAAATGCTCTCTACCACAATCGCGGAGATGGTAAGTTCGAGGAGGTTTCGGACAAGCTAGGCGTCGAAACTTACTGGCCTTGGGGCCCCAGCGTGGGCGATGTGAACGCAGACGGTTGGGATGACATTTTTATTGCGTCCGGCATGAGCTATCCCTATCGCTACGGGATCAACTCTTTGCTGTTGAACGACCACGGAACGAAGTTCGACGATGCTGAATTCGTGACCGGCATCGAGCCGCGGAAGAGTCTCTATACACCCTGGTTCAAGATTGATTGCTCCGATCCAGCCGAGAGAAACGCACAGGAAAAACTAGACAGCAAAGTCTGCGTGGGCCGCAACGATAAGACGATCATTATGGCGCCGCGCTCCAGCCGCTCGTCGGTTATTTTTGATCTGGATAACGACGGCGATCTCGACATCGTCACCAACGATTTCAACTCCGAGCCACAAATCCTCGTCAGTGACCTGGCACAACGAAAACATATTCACTGGCTCAAGATTGCCCTTCAGGGAACGGCTTCCAATCGCGAAGGCCTGGGGGCAACGGTGCGGGTCAGCGCTGGTGGCCAGACCTATACGAAGTATAACGATGGCAAGTCCGGCTACCTGGCGCAAAGCGACCTTCCGCTCTACTTTGGATTGGGAGACAGCCCCAAGGTTGACAGCGTCGAGGTGCTGTGGCCCTCCGGCAAAAAACAAGTCGTGGATGCAGTCGGAGAAAACCGGACGATCGTCGTTACAGAGCCGAGATAAAAACTCTCGACTGGGCGAATCGCGTCGCATTCCTTGCAGCGCGTCGTGGCGAGCGGCCTGCGAAGATTGGGCGGAATCTGACACTATGCGACCGGAGACGATCCGCGTGACGCCGGACTCACTCGAAAAACATTTCCCGAAAATTCCCAAGGCCAGACGCGTCGTTGCATACTGTACTTGACCGGGCGAGGGGTCAAGTGCCAGTCTGGGGCGAAAACTCGCGAAAAAGGCTATCAGAACTCATGGGCTTTTAAGCGCGGATTCCATGCACAGCAGAATGCCGGTTTTCCCGGTGCGACAAGGCGGGGTGGCGTAGCGGGCGATGCAGAGTCGTACGTAGGATTGCAGGAAGCAAGTGCGAGAATAACAATGCCGACTATTCTGACGTGGCAAGCAATTGCCTGGCGTTTGGCCCTGACCGCCGTATGCTCGGGGATACTTGGATTCGACCGCGACGAACGCGGCCACGCAGCCGGCTTCCGCACAAATCTGTTGGTCGGTCTCGCGGCTTGTCTGGCAATGCTACAAGCGAATTGGTTGATCAATTCAAACGGCCGGGCGGAAGATTCGTTCGTGGTAATGGATATCATGCGGCTTCCACTCGGTATTCTTTCGGGAATTGGTTTCATCGGAGCGGGGGCGATCATTAAGCGTGGCGAGTTGGCGGTAGGGGTAACCACCGCGGCGACAATCTGGTTCGTTACCGTCATGGGACTGTGTTTTGGCGGCGGTCAACTGGAACTTGGCTTGGCGGGCTTTGCATTGGGTTTTCTGGTTCTGACGGGATTGAAGAAGATTGAGATTCGAATGCCGAGACGCCACACCGCAACGCTCCGGATATGCGTTTCACCCAACGGACCCTCGCAAACCGAAATCGCGGCGCTCTTGAACAAAGGCGGCCTTTCGATTACGGAGCCCGCTCTCTGCGTCGAAACATCGCCAACCGAAAATAGAGTTTACGGCTGGAAGGTGGAATGGAAAGGAAAGCACGAAGACACAAATCTGCCCGCTGCAGTTCAGAAACTGGCCGCCGACCGATCAATTGAGAAACTTGAATTTACCCGATAGACCACTAAGGCCGATTTATCGTGACAATGAGTTGAGTCTCTCCTCGCATGCACGGCCCAAGATCGAGCACGCGTATGCTCCCGGAGGAATCTTCGAATGCCACAGACCGATCGGCAACGCCTTTGAGCTCGCCCCATTCTTTAGGAGCACTGCAGCCTTTCCCTTCTTGAGCAGCTCGTTCCGCAGGCGCGGCCCACGCCTTTGAATCTATTTTAATAGTTAAGAACAAAACGAGCGCGACGAGAGCGATCAGGACGAATGTTCCTTTCATTGGTGTCTCCGTTGTCTTCCTCGCTTTGATGTTGAGTTTCGACCCATAGTAAAGGAATTTGAAGCCGTTCTCGCTCTTCGACAAAGGCTTCGGCCAACATTTGCCTGCGATTCTTCCTCTAAGCGTTGAACAGATGAAAGGGCCGGCACGTCTAAAAGCGGAAGTCTGGAGCGGTTTTGATTAACCGTCTCGGTTTGTTGAAATTCCAGTTGGAGTTCGTGTTCTGAGACATTCTTCACATCGCCCGGCATATTTTTTTGCATATTTTCCAGCATTTCGAACATTTCGGACCTCGATCCTCCGCCTTTCGCAATCATTTTCGGCGGCAGTTCTACTTTTCCTGCTTGTAATTGTCGGCTCGGCCCAGATCCAGGTACAAACTCCATCGCCAGTTTATGAGGGCCAGAAAGTGAGCGCGATCGACCTGATCGGCAATCCACACCGCGATCTGCAATCATTTCGCGCTTTGGTATTGCAGAAAGCCGGTGAACCGTATTCGCAGGCCAAGATTGAGGCGAGCATCGATGCTCTGGAAAAACAGGGGCGCTTTCCTAAAGTGACGGCCAACATTATTCCGGATGTTTCCGGCTTGCGGATCAATTTCCTCCTGGAACCAGCTTACCTCTATGGCGTTCTCGAGTTCCCCGGTGCGGCGCAGAAATTTGCGTATATACGACTGCTGCAGGTGGCGAACCTCCCCGACGAGGACCCTTACGACCCTGCCCGAATCCCAATTGCCGAACAAGCGCTACAGGCTTTTTTTAAGCGAAATGGCTATTTTGAATCTGCCACGGAATCGGTGATCGAGATCGACGACGCTCATCAATTGGTGAACGTATCCTTCCGCGTGAAACTCGGAAAAAGAGCCAGGATTGGGAGCATCGCAATTGAAGGCGTCGACGCACGTGAGAAAGAGAAGTTACTGCATGCGATGCGCACTCTGCGCGCGCGGTTCACCGAAGGCCTGCTCAAGCCCGGCAAACCCTACGAAGCGGACCGGCTCAAAAATGCGATGGCGGCAATGAAGCGCAGCCTCACGAAGCAGGACCGGCTCGCCGGCAGCGTGGAAGAAAATCCGCCGCAATACACGGCTCAGGACAACCTCGCCGACGTCTCCTTCAAGGTGAAGCCCGGACCGGTCGTAACGGTCCGAACCAGTGGCGCAAAGGTTACCTGGATGCCGTGGCTCGCCGGACGCGAGATGAAGAAGCTGATTCCGATTTACTCCGAGCGGAGCATCGACAACGAGCTGGTGCAGGAAGGGCAACAGAACCTGGTCGAGTATTTCCAGAAGAAGGGATTCTTTGATGCCAGCGTAAAAAACGATATGACGAGCCAACCGGATCACATCGCTCTGATCTACGAGATTAATCGCGGCAAGAAGTATAAGGTTGCCCGTGTTGTCTTTGCCGGAAACAGGAGCATCGTTTCATCGGCGCTCCTCGCGCGCATTCCCGTGAAGAAGGCGCATTTCTGGAACCACGGCAACCTGACCAGCCAGCTGCTGCGGCAAAGTGCCGACAGCCTTGCGGCAATTTACCGCGACACAGGCTATGAGGAAGTGAAGGTCGCATTCCGAGTGACCAAACGCGGGTCGAAAATTGATGTCGGATTCGACATCGACGAAGGCCAACAGACTGTGGTTGCGAACGTGATCGTGACGGGAAACCAGCATCTTCCCAGCAGCGAACTCACGGCTTCGAAGGGCTATGAAACAAGCGCCGGGCAGCCGTTTTCGCCGCGAATGATAACAGACGACCGCAATCGCATCTCTGCCGCCTATCTTGACCGCGGTTATCCCAATGCGCAGGTCACAGCCAAAATCGCCCGGGAAAATGATGACCCGCATCGGGTGAGCGTGACGTTTACGATCGACGAGCAACAACTCGTTCGCGTCGGAGATTTGGTCTATCTTGGACAAGCACGCACCCGGCTTTCGCTCATTCGCAAAACGGCAAACCTGCCGACTGAGTCTCCGCTCAGGCAAGTAGAGCTACTGCAGGCTCAGATGCATCTTTACGACCTGAATATTTTCGATTGGTCGAGCGTGGGACCGAGGCGGCCGATCACGGATCAGACGGAGGAGACGACGCTTGTCAAAGTTCATGAAGCGAAGCGCAACGAGATCGTCTACGGCTTCGGCTTCGAGATTTCGCACCGCGGCGGCAACGTCCCGACGGGAACAGTTGCGGTTCCCGGCCTTCCGGCCGTCAACCTCGGTAAGTATCAGATCGCGCCCAGCCAGGCCACTTATGCCAGCCCACGAGGCTACATCGAATTCAACCGTCACAACATGCGCGGTCTTGCGGAAACGGCGAGCGCATCGCTTTTACTTGACCGGCTCGATCAGCGCGCCATCGCCGCTTATACACAGCCGCATTTTCTTGGCTCGCAATGGTCCTCTTTGACTAGTTTTTCGATTGAAAGAACCACGGAGAATCCGCTGTTTGCAGCGGGTCTCGGCGATGCCTCGTTCCAGGTGGAGCGCGTCATCAACCGTAAAAGCAATACGCGGCTGCAACTGCGCTACGACTTCAACAAAACCATTTTGTCCCAGCTGCTGGTGCCGCAACTCGTCTTGCCTCAGGATCGAAATGTTCTGCTCTCGACATTCTCCGCCAGCCTGATTCGCGACACGCGCGACCATCCCCTGGACGCGCACCGCGGCATGTTCGGAACTCTGACTTTCGGCATCACTCCAACTGCCCTGGGATCGAGCGCCAACTTCGCGCGCTTGTTCGGCCAGTTCGCGACCTATAAATCGTTTCACTCGGTCGTGTTTGCCAACAGTATCCGGCTAGGCATGGCGAAAGCCTTCGCTTCGAGTTTCATTCCGACGAGCCAGCTGTTTTTTGCCGGTGGGGGAACCACGCTTCGCGGTTTTCCCATCGATGAAGCCGGACCGCAGCGTATCGTCCCTTTCTGCACGGGCCTGCAGAATCAGACTGGATGCGTCAACGTCACTGTGCCAGTCGGCGGCAGCGAGCTTTTTATTTTGAACTCAGAAATACGTTTTCCTTTGAAGATTCTCAAACCACTGGGCGGTGTCCTTTTCTACGATGGCGGAAATGTATACAGCGTGATCAACTGGCCGAATTTCGTAACCAATTACACGAACACGGTCGGCATCGGCCTTCGTTGGTCGACGCCAATCGGCCCGATTCGGATTGACCTGGGCCACAACCTCAATCCTGTTCGCGGCATCGATCCAACCCAGTACTACATCACACTTGGGCAAGCTTTTTAGAGCGGAAGCGGCGAACATCTCTATGCGATGGCGAAAGATTATTGGATGGACGCTCACGGCTTTCCTGGCATTACTCCTGTTTGCGTGCGCCGGCGGATATTTTTTGGTGAAAAGCGCACCCTTCAATGAATTCGCGCGGCGGAAGATCGCAGAGGCCGCGCAACGGGCTACCGGCGCAACCACGACGATCGGCGGCCTTGATTTTAGTTTTCCGGCGCTCACCGCTCATCTTTACAACATTACGCTGCATGGCAGAGAGGGAGCCGATCAACCGCCGCTGTTGAAGATTAGAAAACTGACCGTCGCCTTTCACATCGATTCGATCATGCATCACAAAGTGAATTTGAAAGAGCTCGTGATCGAACAGCCAGTAGCGCATATGGAGATTGATCGTGCCGGCAAGAGCAATTTGCCGGCTATGCCTGCGAATAGCGGTTCGCATACCAGCAGTTTTGGGCTCGCGGTTCAGCATGCGCAGTTGCTCGACGGAGAGGTGACTTACAACAACAAAAAAAGTGCGGTTGCGGCCGATCTCTACAACCTTCACGCGGCCGTTCAGTTTGATGGGGCTGCGACGTGCTACAGAGGATCAATCTCTTATGACGATGGTCAACTGCGCTATGACGGATACGCACCGCTGCCCCACAGCTTGCAGGCAGTCTTTAATGCGTCGCCGGACGAGCTATCGATTGAATCGGCAGAATTGAGAATCGGACGCTCGACCGCGCGAATGCGGGCCATCGTAAAGAACGACTCCGCTCCAAATTTCGAAGCGGACTACAACCTCGCAATCGATGCTGGCGATTTCGCTTCGTTCGCGCCGGCTTATCGCCCGTCCGGTAATCTCTCGCTCGCGGGGCACGTTTCCTATCACAACGCGGCGGGCGGACCCATCTTGCGCAATGTCGCTGCCGATGGCCAGCTTGCGGGGGAATCACTTGCCGCGTTCAGCGCCGGCCGGCAAATTTCCTTGACTCGACTGCGTGGCAGCTTTCAACTTGCGAACGGCGCGCTTCAGACCAAAGGGATCACACTCGATACTCTAGGTGGATGGCTCAACGTCGATCTCAAAATCCGGGATCTCGATTCGGCGCCATCCGGGCAGCTTCGTGCTTCGCTGCACAGGATCTCGCTACAGTCGATTCAGGCGACGCTGCGGCAAAGCACAAAACAGATCGCACTGGCTGGAACGATAGAGGGTGCGGCCAATGCCTCCTGGAGCAAGAGCATCAGCAAAGTGCGGGTTCGTTCCGATCTCGATATCACCGCCGGAGCAAGAGTCCGGTCAGGCGGCATGAGTGTTTTCACGAGCGAAGTCCCGGTGAGTGGCACTATTCATGCGACCTACGATGCAGCGGACAACGGGCTCACGCTGCATCGCTCAATGTTGCGGATTCCCTCGGCAACGTTGACGGCGGACGGTGACCTTGGCCGAACCTCTCGTTTACAGGTGACGGCAGCGGTTTCGGATTTACACCAGTTGGAGTCTCTGGCTTCAAGCCTCCAACTCAGTTCCTCACCGCTGCCACCGATATCCGGATCGGCCGGAGTCAAAGCGGATATCGGAGGGTCGCTGACCAAGCCTCGCATTCAGGGGCAAGTCTGGGCGCAAAACCTTGAGGTACAGGATAGCCAGTGGCGCACGGTGCAGGCAAGTTTTCAGGCTAGTCCATCGCGCATTGCGGTTACAAACGCAACACTGATCAGCGCGCAACGCGGACGTGCGTCGTTCAGTGGCAGTGTGGTTCTTCGCGATTGGCATTACTTGCCCGACGATTCGTTCACGGCCGATGCTTCCTTACAGCAAATGTCCATCGGCGAACTGCAGCACATTGCCAACTTCCATTATCCGGTCGCCGGAGATATTTCCTGCAGCATTTCGATACGCGGAACGGAATTGCATCCGGAAGGCTCGGGGAAGATTCAAGTCACAGATGCGCGCGCCTACGATCAGCCACTGCAGAATCTGTTCGTGCAATTTCGTGCCGAGAATGGCACTGTCGATTCGTCGCTGCAGGTCACTACGCCCGCGGGAACTGCGGACGGCACTTTTTCCTATACTCCCGCCAGCAAAGCATACACCGCTCGCCTGGAAGTGCCTGCGCTGCGTTTACAAAAACTTCAGCCCGTACAGGCGAAGAAACTGCCGCTGGCGGGAACTGTGAGCATCTCGGCAAGCGGGCAAGGAACGTTCGACAATCCTCAGCTCAACGTGAGCTTGCGGCTGCCACAGGTTGCGGTGCAAGGCAAATCCATTTCAGACACCAGCGCGACTTTGCTGGTCGCGAATCATAAAGCCGAATTGACGCTGAATTCGAAAGTTGTCGATTCCTCCGTGCAGGCTCATGCCCGGGTAAATCTCACCGGCGATTTCTACACGGAAGCGTCGATCGAGACGACAGTCGTCCCACTCAACGTGTTGCTCGCGGCCTATTTCACCGAGCCCGCTAGTTTCACGGGCCAGATGGAGGTCCACGCCACCCTGAAGGGCCCGCTGAAAAATGCAACACAAATCGAGGCGCACATATCAGTTCCTACATTACAGGCGAAGTACCAATCTGTTGAGATTGGTATCGCGTCGCCACTTCACGCTGATTTCGCGCGCTCCGTTCTTACTGTGCAACCGGCTGAAATCCGCGGCACCGGCACATCGATGCGCGTGCAAGGCAGCATTCCCTTCGGCGGCCGTGCCGAACCGAATTTCATGGCCGAGGGCTCACTCGATGCAGGCATTCTAAAACTCTTTTCACCGGACACGACTGGTTCGGGCACGGTTTCGTTCGACGTTCGTGCGTCGGGCAGCGCACAACAGCCGGATGTGAACGGGCAAGTTCTTCTTCACGATGTGACGGTGCTCAATGCAAACGCGCCGATTGGAGTAGCTAAACTGAACGGAACTCTTGGTGTGGCAAGAAACAGTATTCAGATCTCAAAAGTGACAGGCGAAGTTGGTGGCGGAGATATTGTGGCGGGCGGCTCAATCGTTTACCGCCCCAAACTGCAGTTCAATCTGCTGCTGCAAGGCAAATCGATGCGCTTGCTGTATCCGGCGGGACTCAGAACCATGCTTGACAGCAACTTGAGTTTTAGCGGAAGCGAAGAATCTTCCACGGTGACCGGGCGCGTCCTGATCGACTCGCTGGGGTTCACGCCCGATTTCGATCTTTCAACGTTTTCGGACCAATTCAGCAACAGCATCTCGCTGCCGTCGCAGCCGGGATTTGCCGACAATATCAAGCTCGACGTGAGCGTGCAGTCGAAGGAAAATCTCGCCGCCAACAGTTCGCAAATCAGCATGGAGGGCGACGTCAACGTACGCGTAATCGGGACGGCGGCAAACCCGGTGATCACCGGACGCACCGACCTTACCTCAGGTGAAGTCTTCTACCGCAACGTTCGCTATCAGATCCAGCGCGGCATCGTTACGTTTGACAACCCCAGCCAGACGAGTCCGGTGCTGAATATATCCGCCAGCACAACGATCCAGCAGTACAATCTGACGCTCAAGTTAAGCGGTCCATTCGACAAGCTCACGACTTCCTACACTTCCGATCCTCCTTTGGCCACCGCCGATATCATCAACCTTCTGGCCCAAGGCCAGACTACAGAACAGTCGGCTGCCGCCGGGCAAAGCACAGATTCAATCATTGCATCGCAAGCTGCGGGTCAATTTGTCGGTGGGATTCAGAAACTGGCCGGCATCTCCAGTCTCTCGATCGACCCGCTGATCGGCGGCAACAGTCAAAATCCCTCGGCTCGCATTGCCATACAACAACGCGTGACCAAAAATTTTCTCTTCACGTTTTCCACTGACGTTTCTCAGCCCGGCCAAGAAATCGTTCAGGGCAATTACCAGATCAACAAGCGCTGGTCGGTGAACGTTACCCGCGATCAGGTTGGAGGGATTTCTGTGGGTGGAGAACTGCACACCAAGTTCTGAGCGGAAGGTGTGAGCAGAGGAAGCCATTGACCGGCGAAGTATCTTAGGCTGCTTTATTTCCGGCCTCACCATCCGTCGTTCGAGGGTCCACGTCTGTTGCCCCTGCACTTTGTCCTCGTGACCGGGAAAATTCAGCATTCATCTCAGCGCCTACGAGGAAGGCAAACGACGTCCACTGCAGCCAAGTCATGAAAGCGATGAATCCTCCGAGCGTGCCGTAAACCCGGCTGTAGTTGGCAAAATGGCGAAAATAGATTCCCAGCAGTACCGATAAACCCGACCAGGCCCCAACCGTGATCATTGCTCCTGGCAGAGTTTGCAGGAATTTCGGTTTCCTGCAGGGCGCCAGAAAATAGAGCAATTCAACCGCAAGCACAGTAAATGCGATGGCAATGGTCCAGTGCAAAAGAGGCCACAGGGAGGCAAGCATGCGCGGGATATCCAGTGTTGCTGCAAGCCAGTCGCCGAAACGGGGCCCGACAATAATAAGTAGCAGGCCTGTCAGAAAAAGAATTCCGCAGATTGCTCCCAGCCCAAATGCGAGCAGCCGAGTCTTCCAGAACGGGCGTGTGTCTCTCAGGTTGTACGCTATGTTGAGCGCTTCAATGAGCGCGTCGAACGCTGCCGAGGCAACCCAGAGCATGCCCAGCATTCCGACCGAAAGCCAGGTTCCTCGATGAGCCGTGAGTATGCCGACAAGAACGGATAGCACCGTGTTCATTGTCTGTGCAGGTAGTACGCGCCCCATGGTGTCCAGGACCCAGTTAAAAAGATTCGGCACCGGAAACCAACTAAACATGACGGAGAGCACGATGAGTACAGGAAACAGGGCCAGGAAAAAATAGTAGGCGAGCGCCGCAGAAACCTGTATGGTGTGGTGGTCCTGAACGTTTTCAATCGCGTTTTCTAGCGAACGCTTAGCCCCTGCCCAAGTCACGAATCTTAGATGCTCGGCCGAAGGATAGTGCGGCCAAGCGAAACCAGTCGTGATCAAGTACAAAGTTAATTCCGGGTCTGGGTAGAACGCGACCTGGGTATTTTGACGCGCTCATTGACGAACCGAAAGACTGTAGACTGTCACCGTGCGATACCGTTGGCCAGGTTTCAACTCCGTGGATGGGAACGTCGGGTGATTCGGCGAGTCTGGAAAGTGCTGGGTCTCCAGGCATAAAGCGGAACGGAAGTTGTACGGCATCCCGCC